>JAFVQL010000026.1 GCA_017504785.1 Clostridia bacterium
TTATTTGCTGTATAATTATATTATATATTGTTTATTTTTGAAAGGTAGATTACGCAGCATGAGTAATCTTAATTCGTTTATCGGCGGCATCCGTATACCGAAAAACGCCATTGAAACCGTGGCGCTCGGTATGCCGATTGAAAAACTGCCGCATCCTGATAGGGTTCGTATATCCTTCTCGAAGCCCGCGCCCCCGGCGGTGTCTGTCGGCGACCGAGTTCTTCTCGGCTCTCCGTTGACTGCGCACGATGTGAAAAAGGCGGAGCACGCGAGCGTTTCGGGTAAGGTTTCGGGGATTGAACTTGATTCCGACGGGAACGCGCTTTCCGTGACCATTGAAAATGATAAGCTCGACGAGCCTGCACCTTCGGTCGTTCCCTTTGACAAAAAGCTGACCGATACCTCGCCCGAGGAGATCCATTCTATAATTAAAAAGGCAGGCATCTGCGAGTCGCTTGACGGTATTTCCGTCGCAAGACGGATCGAATGTGCCCTTGGCGGCACACGCAGACTGATCGTGAACTGCACCGAATGTGAGCCTTTTCTTGCCTCGCGCAGAAGGCTTGTGCTTGAGCGTCCTTCCGATATCCTCAACGGCGCAAAGATACTTTTGCGCGCTCTCGAGGTGAACTTTGCCGATATTGCTATCGACAATTCGGATATTTCCGCCATTCGTGTGCTTGAGGATGCGATCGGTGAGAATCCCCTTCTGCGCCTCCGTGTCACGGGTGACAAATACCCACAGAGCGACAAGACTCTCATCGTCAATGCCGTTACGGGCAAGGAGCCTCCCGCGCGTGAAACGACATCGCAGCTTGGCTACGTTGTTTTTACCGCAGAGACCTGCGCCGCGATATTCCGCGCTTTTGCACAGGGAATGCCTCAGACGAGAAGGATCGTCACGGTCGGCGGCGACTGCATAGCAGAGCAAAAGGTGCTTGAAGTTCCGATCGGCACTCCGCTTTCGGACATCGTTTCCTATTGCGGAAGCTACACGGCGAAGCCCGCTGCCATCATTTCTGGCGGACTTATGAAGGGCACAAGGCTTGCGGATGACTCCTGTTTCGTCTCAAAACGCGACGTCGGCTTCCTTTTCCTTTCGGATGCATACATAAAGCCGGTTGAGGCTACCGATTGCATTCGTTGCGGCAAATGCGTGGACGATTGCCCTATGCATCTTTTGCCGAACTATCTTGTTCGCCACGCGAGTGTGCTTGATCTGAAAAAGTCGCTTGCGATGGGACTTCGCAGTTGTATCGAATGCGGCATTTGCGCCTATAACTGCCCATCGGGCATAAACCACGTTTATCACATCCGCCGCGCAAAAGAGGCGTACAATGCCGAAAAGGCAAAGGAGGAGAGCGATGAATAATTCTTCCCCCCACATCAGAAGCGGAAACAGCGAGCTTGGTCTTTTGATCGACTTTATTATCGCGGCGGTCCCCGCGCTCATCTGGAGTGCGATAGCTTACGGCGCGCGCCCGATCGTGATAGTTGTTCTTTCGGTAGGTTTCTCTCTGCTTTTTGAATACCTTTACTGCCGTTTCATGAAGAAAAATATGCATCTCCCGACGGCGGCTACACTCGGGCTGATAACGGCAATGTTTATGCCTGCGGGAATTTCTTATTGGATAATTCCTTTGACGGCACTCATTTCGTTTGCCGCACGACGCTTTACGCGCGGGATCCTTCATCCCGTGGCAACGGCGCTTCTTCCTTTCTTCTTTATCGGAAGAGAAATGACGGCGCACACCAAGATCTTTGAGCCCTTGAAGTTCTGGAAGCTTTCCTATGCGGGGCAAATGGACGAGCTTGCGGTGAATATGCCCGTTTCCGTGCTGACACCCGAAAACGGACCCGCAATTTCGGCGTTTGATGCTTTTATCGGCAATGCCCCCGAGGCTATCGGAACTATGTCCGCGATACTTCTCATAATCGGAGGCATCTATCTTCTTGCGCGCAGAAACATTTCCTGGCATATCCCCGTCGGCGTTATCGGCGGCGAGGCGCTTGTCTGGTTTACCATGCTCTTTGACGGAGCGCATTACAATTATCTTATCTACCACCTCTGCTCGGGCGGCATATTCCTTGCGGCATTCTTCGCGGCGACCGAATATTCATCCTCGCCGACGGTGAAGATGGGACGCCTTGTTCACGGTGGCGCTTGCGGAATGCTTTTGATGCTTTTCAGACACAGCGGAATGAACGCGGCGTTGAGCGTTTTGCTTGCGATGTTCATTGTGAGCCTTTTCTCGCGCGTTATCGATATGGTAATGGCTGAGAGATATTTCGGTTATCACACGCGCAAGCTTGCGGACAGACTTAAAACATTGATACCTACAAAAAAATAAAGAATTGGGCTGATCGGATCAGCCCAATTTTTATATCCCCGTTTCCTCATAGATTTCGAGGAGACGGTTTTCTATTTCTTCGATTCTTGCCGAAATTTCAGCCGCGCGGACGTAGTCGGATGCCGCGTCGCCGTAAAGCTCGGCGTTCAGGGTGTCAAACTCGGCTTCGAGCTCTTCCTGCTCTTTTTTGAGCCTTGCAAGACGGCTTGCTTGCTTTCTTGCCTCCGCCGCTTCGGTCTTTCGGCGCAGATAGTCGGCTTTGTTGTCCGAAACTGCAGCTTCGGTCTTTTGAACCGTGACAGCCGCGGGGATTATCTTGCCGTTTTCGCGGTAAGCCTGCCATTCGTCCCAGGCGCCTCTTGTCTGACCTATCGGAAGGCTGACAAGTCTGCCCTGCTCGTCGAAGCAGAGAAGGCGTGTCGCGAGGCGGTCGATGAAGGCACGGTCGTGCGAAACGCAGATGAGAGTTCCGTCGTAGCCCGCAAGCGCATCCTCGAGTGCTTCGCGCGAGCCGATGTCAAGGTGGTTTGTCGGCTCGTCGAGGATGAGGACGTTCATTTTTGAGAGCATCAGCTTGACGAGCGTCAGTCGCACGCGTTCACCGCCGCTGAGGACGGATACGGGTTTGAATACGTCGTCGCCTCGGAAGAGGAAGGATCCAAGCGCGCCGCGCGCATCCTTTTCCTTCATATCGGGATAGAGCGACCAAAGCTCCTCGAGAACGGTGTTCTTCTCGTCGAGCCCTTGGTTTTCCTGATCGTAGTAGCCGATCTGCAGGTTGTGGCCGTAGTCGATGACGCCTCCGGTCGGCTCAAGGTCGCCGAGAAGGAGCTTTATGAGAGTCGATTTTCCGCAGCCGTTTGGACCGACGATGAATACCTTCTCGCCGCGCTTGACCTGGAAATTCAGCTCGTTAAGAAGAGTCTTGGATGCCGAGGGGTATGCGAAAGAGAGCTTGCGGACGTCGAGGATGTCGTTTCCGCTTTGAAGTCCGCGCGAAAACTGCATTTTGACGGTTCGCTCGTCCTTTTCGGGTGCGGCGATGCGGTCGATCTTGGCAAGCATCTTGAGTCGGCTTTCGGCGGCTATGATGTTGCGCTCGCGGTTCCAGCGGCGCTGTTGCTCGATGTAAGCCTCCTGTCGCGCGATCTCCTTTTGCTGATCCTTGTACTGCTTTTCAAGGATCTCGCGGTCGCGGCGGCGCTGCTCGGCGCAAGCGGTGTAGCTTCCGCGGTATAGCTTTGCGCGCCCGCGTTCGAAAAGAAGGGTTTTGTTCGTTACCTTGTCAAGGAATCGACGGTCGTGCGAGACCGTGATAAGACAGCCCGAATAGTTCGAAAGGAAGGATTCAAGCCACGCGAGGGTGTCGGCGTCGAGGTGGTTGGTGGGCTCGTCGAGCAGGAGCAGATCGGGCTCGCGGCAAAGTCTGCGCGAGAGCGCAAGGCGTGTGCGCTGACCTCCCGAAAGCGACTCGATGGGGAGCGACATCTGCTCCTCTGTAAAGCCCATGCCCTCGAGGATCGAGTGGCAACGCGAGCGGAATGTCAGTCCTCCGTCGCGGGCGTATCTGTCGTGCAGATCGGTGAATTCCTTGGTGATCGATGCGTATTTCGGCATCATTGAAAGCTCGGGGTTGCGCGCGAGCCATTCCTCAAGCTCGGCAATTCGCTTTTCGGCGCGGAGATGCTCGGGGAATGCGGCGTACATCTGTTCAAGCGCGGTCGCGCCTGTGTCGGCAGAGACCTCGTATGCGCTGTCCTGCGTCAGAATCCCGACGGATGTGTTGGCGGCGATGAAAACGCTGCCCTCGTCGGGGCGGTTTTCGCGCAGAAGGAGCGAAAGAAGGGTGGACTTTCCGCACCCGTTCGGTCCGACGATGCCAAGGCGGTCGTTCGTCTCGAGCGAAAATGAGATATTCTTAAAAAGCTCCCGCGCTCCAAAGGAGAGCGAGACGTCGTTTACACTTATTACGGTCATTTTTTCGTCCTAAATATATTATAATGTAATTATTATATGTTCCCGCGCGCGCTTTGTCAACAGAAAAAGTGTAAATATTTCATTTTTGGAAAAAAAGACTTGACAACGGCGGAAAAATGTGGTATTATATTGTCATAAATAGAACAAATGTTCTATAAATGGAATTCTATAAAGGAGGACTCTCATTTGTACGAGAAGAAAAGAGAAGAAGAGCGTGAGTCTTTGCGCTATTCGGGTGATGTCAGCGCCGAGGAATTACGCGCGGCAGAAGAGTATCTTTCGAGCTACCGTCACGGCGCGAGGATGCTTGATTGTATGCGGTATGGCAAGCAGTTTATGGGAAGCGAGTTCCTTCCTGAGGATCCGTTGCTTCAATGGTCGGAGACCTATGACGATCTTGAATACGACAAGCCCGACGCGGATGAATCGATCATAAGGGCAAGAATGTACGGTGTGCGACAGTTCATTTCCGAGCTGAAATGCGACTCGAACACGCGGCTTTTGCTCTATTGGCACTATATCAGGGGCGTTTCGGTCACAAGATGCGCCGAAATGATGGATATTTCGCGCGCGGGAGCCTTCAGAGTGCGCAAAAGAGCGCTCGAAACCGCGGCAAAGGCTCTGCGAAAGGTCAAGGGCAGCGCGAGCATTTTGGATCTTTTACCTTTGTAAATTTTGACGTATAATCTTTCTTAATGACGGGAAAGATAAATTTGACAAGATCCACGGAGGTTTTTAAGATGAATAAGCTAACAAAAACATTTTTAACAGCTGCAGGCGCGGGCGCCGCCTTTTGCGCCGCAGGCATTGCCTACTCGGCATACAATTCGCGCCCGATGAAGACCAAGCGCATGGTCAAACGCGCCACCAAGACCATGGAAAACGTCGGCGGAATGCTGACGGCGATGGCGCAGGTCAATAAGTGAAAATAACTGCCCCACCTGAATTGATGGGGCAGTTTTATGTTATTTGGCAAGCTTTTCAAAAGCGGGACGGTAAAGCTTTAGTATCTTTGCCGCAGCTGCATCTATTATTTCGTCATCTGTTCTTTCTATGGTTGACTCTTTATCAACAGAGCTCGATTGATTCTTCGTTTCATCATTGGTTTGTGTTGATTGATAAACTCTTTGATCGGCTTTGTCATGTGAATGTATATGTTCAATTTTGTTGCACATTTTACTTTACTTTGTCTTCCAAAAATCTAATCAATGTTCCCTTTGTTGAAAATCTTACGCCGAAAGCAATGTCACCGTCGCGTAGTTCTGCAACCTCGCCGTTGGGTTTTACATAAGTGAGCTTTGCAGCAGACGGCGAGAAAAGAACGATCTTTTCATAGTCCGCGGAAACGGTATCTATCGGGAAAGAAATCTTCTTTGCATTGTCGTCGCTTGATTTTGCATTAATGTTGTTTTTTGATATGAGCGCATTTTCTCCGTCAATGATGCAGATATTCATTCGCTTTTTGGTGTTTGTAAAGAACTTTATTGCGAATTTTTGGCCTTTCGGAGATATGATCAAAACATCGGGCTTATCGCTTTTGTTGAAGAGAGATTTTATTGCGCTGATTTTGATGTCGGCAGAGAAGCGCGAAAGCTCACGGATTGCCGTTTTGCGTTCTTTTATAACATCAAGATACAGCTTCAAGAATACGAGGAGAAATACTGCGAGAATGGTTGGAATTATCCAAACAAGGCTTGGTAGTGCGGATTCTAACAGCCACATAAGAAGCTCGGGCAGACTTCCAAAAAAATCACCCAACATTTCAAAGATATCGCTGTTGTGAAAGTCTTGAGTAAGGTAGAACATGTTTTTTCCTCCTTTATGTCAATAAAAAGGATACAGTTTGCCCCGCAAGGAACAGTGCAACATATATCGCAAGCTGCAACAACCAATACAGCCACCTGCGCTTATTTTGCTTGGCGAGTTCTTTGAGTGGGATAGAGCTGAGGATGGTTATGGGCAGACCGATGATGAACCACGCGGCGTAGGTGGTGATCGGAATGAGGCTGACGAGTCCCCAATACCAATACACAGCCATAGCGTTTTGCAAAGAAAGGCTCATTGTTTGCTTTTCGGTCAGCATTCCCGTGGGTGCGAGGCGATTATATTCCCTTTTTGCTTTTTTTCCGATGTCCATTGCGGTCGAGTAGGTGAAAAAGAATATGATGGTTATGATCGCAACGTATATTCCCGAAATCCACCAAAAGATTAGAAGGAGAAGAAAGAAGAAAAATGCGGTGATTATCGCGCGGCGGGGATTTTCTCTGATATCTTCAATGGTATCGGTGATGCGCTTTTTGATTTTGTTTATGATGTTCATAGATCTTTTGGTTTGTTATGTATGGTGAAGGAGCGCAAACCTACCGCTTGCGGTAGGTTTGACTCCTTCCGAGCCGCCTGCGGGGCGCAGTCGGCTCGGAGCGCATAGGGGAGTTCCGACCTCTGCGGAGGTCGGCTTAAGGAACTTTTTGAAAAAAGTTCCTTAAGAATCTTCAAAAACTTTCCGCTTTATAAGTTTTCGCGTATTTTATCGCAAAGCGCTTCGAGGGCTTTTTCGGTTTCGGGGGTGGCGGGGTTGTTGGCGTATTCGATCTGTTCGAAGGCTTCGGTGATGATCTCGATCTCGTGCTTTGTTGTTATTCGTCCGCCGGCGGAGAGGCGGTCGCGGATCTTTCGCGGTGTGTCGGATTTCTTTACGAAGGTCGGCATCTTTCGGAGCTGATCGACGAAGGTGGCGTAGGCGAAGCGGTATTTTTCCTCTTCGTTCTTCTTCGCGCGGAGCTCGGTGCTGAAGGTGAACCAGGTCATGTGCGCCGCGCTTTCGGCTCTCCGCTTGGCGCTGATGTCCTTCTTTTGGAGCTTGATCTCTTCGTCGAGATAGTTGCTGAAATATTCCTCGCCGTGGTCGAAGGAATCGCGCACGGGAAGCCAAAGGAATTCAAAGAAAGCAACGACGGTTGCCTTCAGCCAGGCCAGAAAACGTCTGAATTCGGCGCGTCGGCGGAGAAGAAAGATCGCGGTACCGATAAAGAAGAACACGACGAACACCCAAAATAGCCAGTAATTTGCCGAATGGACGACGTCCTCGCGTCCCCAAAGGACGTTTGAAATATTGCCGACAACGTTTTCCTCGGGGTCATTCTCGCCCGTGGTGGTTTCGGCGCGCAATAGTGCGGCAAGGACGAAGAGAACGCACACGCGAACGCCGTTGACAACGAGATATGCGGCAAAGAGGATGAAGAGGAAGACTGCGACAAGACCGAGCGAGAGGATCATATTGTATCTTCTCGTTTTAGGAGTCATAAATGAGACCACGGTGCCGCGATAACTCCTGCCGAGCGCATACTGGTTTGCCGCAAACATCGCGCAGAGGGCGTAGCCGATGAGGCAGAGCCCCACGTATTCCATACCCGGGGCGCGCATTGTTGAATAAAGCGCGAAAATGATGCTCAGCACGATAAGACCGGTATAAAGTCCCGCGCCCGTCATTATTCTGGTATAGGGGTAGAACCAAACGAAGGCTCCGAGTGCCACGGCAACGAAAAAGGTCGCGGCGACTATAAGGGGGATCAGAGAATCGGGGTCATAAACAACGGTGGGCTTTTTCGATTGCTCGAGCAGATAGAGGTCGGTGAGTTTACTTACGAAGATCGAAAGGAAGAAGATCACCGCCCAGATGGGGTAGGCGCGGTTTTTCTTGAAATACTTGTATTCGGGCTCGTATGCGCGCGTTTCAAGCTCTCGTTTGAAGCCGGTCACGGCGCAGAAGCCCGCTTGCATGAAATAACCCAAAGCCATCAGGAGCAAAAGCACCGCAAACGTCGCGATGACGGTGAGGAAATTTGCCGAAAAGAATGGAATGATCGCGGCGCAAACGATGAAGTAGATGCCGAAGAAGGAGAGCACGGTAAAGCTCGGGGTGGTTGGAAGAGAATTATTTGATTTGTTTCTCATTATGCACCTCAGACTCGGAAATAGACGTCCTCTGCCTCGCCGAGCGCGCCGACCTCATTGCGCGTGGTGGCAACGTAGAAGATCACGCGGACGCCCTCTGCGGCGAGAGCCTCGCGCAGATTCATCATTCTGCGGTCGATGTAGGACGTGACGATTATCATATTTTCATTTTCACGGTAAAGCTCGGGATGGGCGGCGATGTGGTCAAAAACGCGGTCGATGGGCGTGGAGATCTTCATTTTGAGCATCGCGAGCATACGCAGGGCGTAGATCATATCGCGCGCGCCGCGGAAAGGCCCGCATTTGCCGACTTTTGAGCCGATCTCGTCGTCCGAAACGGCTTCTCCGCCAAATTCAGACATAAGCTCGGGCGGATAATTCGAGAAGAATCGCACGGGAACGTCCTCGGCGGCGATGCGGTCGAGGATCGAGGTGCAAAGCGTTATGCAACGCTCGATTGCGGCGGGATCTGAGGGGACGTCGTTTTTCTCGATCTGTCGCGATGACATATTGAGAAGGAGCGAGAAGCGGTGGCGCACTGTTCTTTCCTCGACGTTGACCATAAGTTTGTTGTGCGCGGCGGTGGATTTCCAGTTGATAAGGCGCATCGGGTCCTGCGGCAGATAGTCACGCGCTCCGCAAAGGCGGAGGGGATCGGTGACGGGGCAGGTGTTCGAGATTATGTCGCCGCAAAGGAAGCGCGAGGAGGTATAATTGCCCGCGAGATCTTCGGGGCGGGGAAGGACGATAAGGCGGTTTCGGTCTTTGTTCGAAAGCTCGATGAATTTCGAGTGCACACCGATGCCGAGGATGTCGCTTGCGGTCGCAAGGACGCCATGGAGGGTGTAATCGCCTCGCTTTTTGCAAGTCAAACGCCAGCGGCGGCGGATGCAGGCATAGGGGCGAAGGACGAAGAGCGACTGGATCGAGCCGGTATGCTTGATCTTGCGGAGACCGTCATCATTGCCCTTTGAGTTCTTGGAAAACACGCCGCCCTTGTCGTGGATGGTGGATTCAAGCAGAGTGAAGACCATACCGTCGGGCAGGTCGGTGTCGATCTTGATATATGGCATTGGGAGCGCGCCGACGTTGCGTATCTCCTCATAGAGATAGACGTCATCGCCCTCAAAGACCTCGCCCGAGGAGAGCGTCGCGCTGTATTCGATATTTGAAAAGCCCTTTTTCTTGTAAACGAAGTATTGCAAGAGCACAACGCCGACGATAGCGGCGGCAACTGATATGAATAGCACTTTTGACCTCCGTTGGGGGTAGTCGCGCTTCGCGCGAATGATGATCCGCCTGCGGCGGAATGATAATCGGCTACGCCGAATGATGATCACGCTTCGCGTGAATGATGATGTATTTGCTTACGGCAAATTGCGACTCTGCCTTGTCGGCTTACGCCTCCATTTTCCTTTGGAAAACCGCCAGAGCCGCACGCTTCGCAGAATGAAAGGTAGATTTTCGCCGAGGCGAAAATCGATTTTCAGCGGAAAGTTTTGATCGAACTTTTTTATAAAGTTATGCTTGCCTACGGCAAGCTACGACTCTGTCTTGTCGGCTTCCGCCTCCATTTTCCTACGGAAAACCGCCAGAGCCGCATGATTTCTTAAGGCGGAGCCTTAAGTCGCGCTCCGCAGAGCGCGAAATTCTCTTTGCGCTTCGAACCGACGTCGTCCCGACGGCGGTTCGGAAGGAGTCAAATCTTCCCCCGGGGAAGGTTTGTGCTCCTTCATTCTTCTTGATCTCTTGCAACCGGACAAAATCCTTTGCGTCCGCATTTTGGACATTTGAAGCATCTGTCGCTTCCGATATGCAACGAGAACATAGCTATCCAAAAGCTCGGATGGAATTTTTGTCCGCATTTCGGGCAAACATAAAGTTTATCGGCAATCGTTTTTCCTGCAATTAAGAAAATGATAGCAACGATTATAACGGTTGGAATCGCAATTACGTACCACGGCACATAGTAGTGACTGTCAAACCAATTTACACGGCAAGAGGTAAGCGAGAACACGGAAAGAAGTAGTGTTGATATGAGAAGTACTCTTTTGAATTTCATTTTATTCCTTAATTATATGGTGTGTTGAATGAGCGCAATCATTCCACGGGGAATGTTTGACTTTTTTCGAGTCACTTGTGGCGAAGTATATGATAGGTTTTCGCGAGGCGAAAATCGATTTTCAGCGGAAAGTTTTGATCGACAAGGTTTATGTCTCTTCTTCGTCATATCTTATCATCGGAATACCGTGATCGGCGAAGAATTTTTCGATGGCGGGATCGTTTAATACAAAGAAATAGTCGTAGCCTTCGCGGCTTTTTACGCAGAATGTATTATTGGCTTTGCCCGAAATGGCGCCCATACGGTCGTCATCGTTTCGCTTGAGTATGATTTTTCCTATACTGTCAAGCGGAAAGCGGCGGTCTTTTTGACGGAAGCGCTTGAGAATGATCTCGTTTTTCTCCTCGTCGTAATAAAAGCCGTCGTATATCATTCTGATAAAATACGGTGTCATGGCGATTTGCAGGAATGCGGAAAAGGCAATAATGATTAATCCAAGTGGATCGGTAATGAATTTTTTTATAAATAATAGCGGAAACGTGCATATCGGTATTATGAAATACGGAATAAGATCGAGAATCATTGCTTTGCTATTATGTATATGGATGAAATATTTTTTCATATTGAATTCCTTTTGGAGTGTGTTGAAGGAGCGCAAACATTCCCCTCGGGGAATGTTTGACTCCTTCCGAGCCGCCTGCGGCGAAGTTTTAGGTAGATTTTCGCGTGGCGAAAATCGATTTTTATTTTTTTCTTGATGCGGGGCAAAATCCTTTGTGTCCGCAATCATTATACTTTTAGTATATCTGCAAAATTCAATCTGCAGGATTTACATACCGTGTCTTCAGCGGAAGCCGTGTGACCGCACACGGGGCATTTGAATTCCTTTCCCTCGGTTATCGGGAATTTAAGCGGATATTTCAATCCGCGTACAAAAAAGACTCTGTCGCCCTCTTCGTAGTGCAATCCGTCCATAATATAACTTTTTATTTTGTAAGATACCGTGAACTTCTCGCCGCTATCTTTTTCGAA
>JAFVQL010000002.1 GCA_017504785.1 Clostridia bacterium
GCGCAAACGGACAAGATCGGTAAAATTTCTAAGCCCCACTCGCAAAAGTACCGTCTGCGGGGCGACGAAATTTTAGGCGTATTTGGTTGCGTTTGAGCGAAGCCGCAGACGACTTCGGTGAGAGCGCAAACGAACAAGATCGGCAAAATTTCCAAGCACACTCGCAAAAGCACCGTCTGCGGGGCGACGAAATTTTAGGCGCATTTGGTTGCGTGTGAGCGAAGCCATAGATGGCTACGGTGAGAGCCCAACCGAGCAAAGACGCCAAAAGTTCTAAGCCCCACTCGCAAAAGCACCGTCTGCGGGGCGACGAAATTTTAGGCGTATTTGGTTGAGTGTGAGCGAAGCCGTAGATGGCTACGGCGAGCGAGCAACCGAGCAAAGACGCCAAAAGTTCTAAGCCCCACTCACCCCTTTACGGAGCCGGAAGTTATCCCCTCTATCACGTAACGCTATGCAAAAAGATAGAAAAAAAGGATGGGAAGGATGGCGAGAATGAGCATCGCCATTAAACCGCCCAAATCGACGGAGCCGAACGCGCCTTGCATGGAAAGCTCGATGGCAACGGGAATGGTTTTTTCGCGGTTGCCGAGGACGAGATACGGGAGAAGATAGTCGTTCCATATCCACATACCGTTGAGGATCGCAACCGTGATCGCCGTCGGCGACAGGAGAGGGAAAACGATGCGAAAGAAGGTGGCGAGCACGCCCGCACCATCGATTTGCGCGGCTTCCTCCAAGGCGGCGGGGAGCGTTTTTATAAACGCCGTATAGAGGAAAATCGACAGTCCCGCGCCGAAGCCGAGATATACGGGGATCATGCCGAGCACGTTCGCAAGATGCACGCGGTCGATCAGATACGTAGCCGTATACATGATCATCGGAAAAGGCACGACCATACTGAAAACGAACGCGCCGTACAGAATGCGGCTGAACCTACTCGGCGTACGCACGAGAAACCATGCACACATCGCACAAAGCAGAACGATCACCACAACGGAAAGCACCGTGATGATGACGGAGCGGCCGACCGCGGCAAAAAATCCAACCGAGGAAAGCCCACGGCGGAAATTTTCAAGCCCGACGAAAAGCTCCCCCGTCGGAATCCTAAAGGGTTCGGTAGAGATATAGAATTTTGACTTAAATGCATTGATCAAAACAAGCACCACGGGAAACAGAAAAATGGCAGAAAGCAGAAAAAGAAGCGCATATATGACTACATTTGTTTTCTTTTTTATCATATTCTCTCCCTTTTCTCGCGAGTGAAATAGAGTTGCAACGCGCTAACGACCGCAACGATGATAAAGAACAAGACCGCCTTCGCCTGCCCGACGCCCTGCCAACCAACGCGCCCGTAGAAGGTGCGGAAGATATGCAGAGCGAGCATTTCGGTCTCTCGGTTTGGCGCACCCTGCGTCAAGGCAAGGTTTTGGTCAAACATTTTAAAGGTGTTCGTCAGCGTTAAGAATACGCAGACGGCAATGGACGGAAGGATCTGCGGCAGCTTTACGAAGCGGAGCATCTGAAAGGGGGTGGCTCCGTCCACCAGCGCGGCTTGCTCGGTCTCCTTCGGGATCGAGGTCAGCGCGGCGATATAAATGACCATCATATACCCCGAGAGCTGCCATACCGAGAGAAGGAGAAGCCCCAAAAATCCGAGAGATGCATAGTAGGTGATATCCAAGCCGAAATAAGAGAGTACGCCGCCAAGCAAAAGATTCCAGATATAACCGAGCACGATGCCTCCGATCAGATTCGGCAGAAAGAACACGCCGCGGAAAAGCGCCGTCATACGCAGCTTTCTCGTCAAGAGCAGGGCGAGCGCGAGTGCCACGAGATTCACCGCCGCAACGACCGAGAGCGCAAGCAACGAAGTAAAACCAAGGGAGCGAAGAAAACCGTCTGTCGCGGTGAAGGCGAGCCGATAATTTTGGAGCCCGACGAAGGTAACGCTCTCGATCGTGGAAAACTGTGCAAACGAAAGGATCACGCCCATCACGAACGGAATGACGAAAACGAGAAGAAAGCAAAGGAGCGTGGGCAATACGAAGATAGGAAAATAACGTTTCAGAGCGCCGACCTTCATTTTTTCACCTCATTTTTTACATGCTTTCGTTTTTCCAGCCCGCCTTGAGATCCGAAACCACCGAGCCAAAGCTCTTTTTTCCCTGTGCATAGGAGAGAAGCGCCGCGCCAAAGTCCTCCTTCCACCTTAAGGACGGAATGACGGAGAATCGCCAAGGCACGTTTTCATGCGTATCAGACTGCATAAAGCGAAGAACCTCCTTGGCAAGAGGATCGTTCGGCACGTCACCCTCCGCGAAGGTATCAAAGGGGGCGATGAAGCCGAGCTCCTCGCGCACGAACTGCTTTCCGCGCTCGGAGGAATAGAGCCACCAAAGAAAATCCTCGGCCGCCTTTTTCTCCTCTGCGGAAGCCTTTGCGTTGATGGCGTAATAATTCTCCGTGCCGATGCAGATGCCCTGCGTTTCTTCCCCCGGTCCGCCCATATACAAGGGCAAAAATCCGACGTCCTCCGCCTTTACCTTGTTGCCGGCCTCGGAGGCGATCTGGGCATACGCCCAGCTTCCGTTTTGCACCATGGCGCATTTTTCAAGCGCAAACTCCGCCATGGAATCGGCTACGGTCTTTGTGCCGAGGGTGTTTTTGGGGGTGGTGGAATTTTCAATATACAGATCGAAAAGCCGCTTGAAGCTTTCGCTGTGCAAAAACTCAAAATCCTTATAATCCGAGGCGGTCTCGTCCACCTTCTTCTCGTCCAGCTCATAGGAAAGCGGGAGATTGAAAAGGTGCGTCTGCCATCGCCAATCCTCGCCGCTCTTCAAGGAGGTCGCGGCGAAAACGCCGTCGATGCCGAGGGCGGCTTTGTTTTTTTGCATATCCCTCACCACCGCGGAAAGCGCATCGAAGCTCTTGATCTCTTCGACGGATTTATAGGGCGTTTGCTTTTGTGCGAACGAAAAATAACGCTCCATCAGCTTTTTATTGTAAATGATACCGTAGCCCTCTACAACGTAAGGGACCCCGTACACCTTCCCATCCTTTTCGAGTGCCAGGGACGGATCGGAAAGATGCTTATAGAGCTCTGTTCCCTTCAGATCCGAAAGATAATCCTTAAAGGAAGAAAAGCTGCGCGGCCCGTTGATCTGAAAGATGGTGGGCGCATCGCTCGTTGGCAGGCGGGAAAGAAGGGTCTGCTCGTAGGTATTCGCCGCGGCGGTATCGATCACCAAGCGCACGCCCGTTTCTCTCTCGTATTCCTTCGCGATCGCCTCGTATTTTCCCGCGACCTCGGGCTTAAAATTAAGATAGCGCACCGTGACGCCCTTGCCTCTGCCGCATGAAGCGAGCGAAAGAAGCGAGAATGCCAGAACGGAAAGCACCGCCAAAAAAGATATAATTCGTTTCATTTTTCACCTTCTCGAGCCATAAAAGCGGCTCGTTAACTTTATATTCGTAAATATTTATTTGCATATTCGTGCTTTTTTCGCATCAGTCACGCCGTTTTAATCTATGACGAAAGCGCAAAAAAAGCACCTTGCTTTTATTTTCTTCTTGAAAACGCTTTTTATTCTTCCCTTTTTAAAAGGATCTCTCCGTCACACAATATTTAAAATATTTTCTTAATAATGATATTTACAAATGAAAGAAATTGTGGTAAAATAAGTATCGTGGAAATTTATGCCGCGAAATTTTCAAGGCACGAATGAACGATTTTTGGAAGGGAGAAGGACGTTGCGAATCGATAAATTTCTTTCCGAATGCGGCCTTGCATCCCGCAAGGAAGCCGCCAAGGCCGCAAAATGCGGCGGCGTTACGGTAAACGGCGAAACGGTCAAGGATCTTTCAAGGCATATCGATCCCGAGAGTGCCCGCGTCACCTTTCTCGGACGCGAGGTGAATTACCGAAAATTCGTTTATATCCTTCTCAACAAGCCCGAGGGCTACGTGAGCGCGACCGAGGATAAGGAGCACCCCTTCGTCACCGAGCTTTTGCCCGAGGAGTACAGGCGCATGGGGCTCTTCCCCGTCGGCCGTCTTGACAAGGATACCGTGGGACTGATGCTTCTGACCAACGACGGGCAAAACGCGCACCGCCTGCTTTCCCCGAAGCATCACGTGGAAAAGGAATACCGCTTCACCTGCAAGGTCCCCCTCGCTCCCAATACGGAGGAAATTTTCAAAAACGGCATCACGCTTTCGGACGGCTATGAATGCAAAAGCGCAGCCCTAATTTCGGACGAGGACCGTCTCGGCGGCCGCATCACTCTGACCGAGGGCAAGTACCATCAGATCAAGCGCATGCTCGCCGCGATCGACAACCGCATTCTCACCCTGGAGCGCATCCGCTTTGCATCCATCCCCCTGCCCGACACGCTCGCGCGCGGCGAATGGCGGCATCTTTCAAGGGATGAGATCGACTCGCTTTTTTCAAAGGAAGGCTGATTTTTTAAACTCTGTATTTTTTTGCCCGCAAGCGGGCTTACTATTAAGGAGACACTATGGATATTATCGCAACTTTAGCAAAAGAACTCGGACTCGACAAGGAAAAGGTGGAAAAGACCGTCGCTCTCATTGATGAGGGCAACACCATCCCCTTCATCTCCCGTTACCGTAAGGAGGTTACGGGAAGCATGGACGACACCACGCTCCGCGCGCTGGATGACCGCCTTCAGTACCTGCGAAAGATGGACGAGCGCCGCCAGGAGATCGCCGCCCTCATCGCCTCGCAGGAAAAACTGACTCCCGAGATCGAGGCCGCTCTCAATATGGCAAAGACGCTTGTGGAGCTGGAGGATATCTACCGTCCCTTCAAGCCCAAGAGAACCACCCGCGCATCCATTGCAAGAGCCAAGGGACTGGAGCCTCTGGCGCAGTACATTCTCGAGCAGAGGGATGCATACGATCCCGCGATCGAGGTATACGCCGAGAGCTTTATCTCTAGCGAGGAGGGCAAGGAGGTTCCCGACGCCAAGGCCGCTCTGCAGGGCGCATCGGACATCATCGCAGAGGACGTTTCCAACGATGCGGAGATCCGCAAAAACCTGCGTGCATTCACGATGCAGCACGGCGCGCTGACCACCAAGGCGGCAAAGGATGAGCCGTCCGTTTACGAAAACTATTACGATTTCTCCGAGCCGATCAAGAAGCTGCGCGGCCACCGCGTGCTTGCCATCAACCGCGGCGAGAAGGAGGATTTTTTGAAGGTGAGCGTCACCGTCGAGCAGGCGGATGCGCTTGCACAGCTCGAGGCAAAGGTGATCACCAACAAGAAGTCGCCCGCGCTTCCCTACCTTATGGCAACGCTGACGGATGCTTACGAGCGTTTGCTCTTCCCTGCCATCGAGCGCGAGGTACGCACCTCTCTCTTTGATGATGCATCCGAGGGTGCACTTAAGGTATTCAGCGAGAACCTTCGCAACCTTCTCTTGGTTGCGCCCCTTAAGGGCAAGACCGTGCTCGGCTACGACCCCGGCTTCCGTACCGGCTGTAAGCTCGCCGTCGTGGATAAGACGGGCAAGGTGCTTGACACCGGCGTGATCTACCCCACCGAGCCTCGCAACGATATCGAGGGCTCGAAGAAAAAGGTTTTGCAGCTCGTGAAAAAATACGGCATCGACGTTATCTCCATCGGTAACGGAACGGCCTCCCGCGAATCCGAAAGATTCATTGCGGACACCCTGCGCGATCCCGCATGCCCCAAGGGCGTGAAATATACCATCGTTTCCGAGGCGGGTGCTTCGGTGTACTCCGCGTCCAAGCTCGGCGCAGAGGAATTCCCGGACTTCGACGTTACCCAGAGAAGTGCCGTTTCGATCGCGAGAAGACTGCAGGATCCCCTTGCGGAGCTCGTTAAGATCGAGCCCAAGGCCATCGGTGTCGGCCAATATCAGCACGACATGAAGCAGGCAAGACTGACCGAGGCACTCGGCGGCGTCGTTGAGGACTGCGTAAACGGCGTTGGCGTGGATATCAACACCGCATCCTATTCTCTGCTTTCCTACGTTTCGGGCATCAACGCGACCGCAGCGAAGAACATCGTTGCTTACCGAGAAGCAAACGGCGAGTTCAAGACCCGCCGCCAGATCCTCAAGGTGCCGAAGATCGGCGAAAAGGCATTCGTGCAGTGCGCGGGCTTCCTTCGCATCCACGATGCAAAGGACGTTTTGGATTCCACGGGCGTGCACCCCGAGTCCTACGCCATTGCCGAGGATCTTCTCAAGAGATTTGATTACACGCACGACGACGTAAGACGCGGCGAGCTCGATCTGCTTCGCTTCAAGGCGGAGCAGTACGGCAAGGCAAAGCTTGCAAAGGAGCTTGGCTGCGGCGAGCCCACGCTTGAGGACATCATCAAGGAGCTTGAAAAGCCCGGCCGCGATATCCGCGAGGATGCGCCCGCTCCCGTGCTTTCCACCGAGGTGCTTGAGATCACGGATCTGAAGCCCGATATGCTTCTGAAGGGCACGGTGCGTAACGTGGTGGACTTCGGCTGCTTCGTTGACATCGGCGTGCATCACGACGGCCTTCTTCACATTTCCGAGATGAGCGACCGCTATATCAAGCATCCCGCAGATCTCTTCGCCGTTGGCGACGTGATCGAGGTCCGCATCAAGGACGTAGACGTGAAAAAGCAAAGAATCTCCCTCTCCCGCAAGGGCATGAAGGATAAGGCGTAATGTTCGGCTTCGTCAAGCCTGAGCAGGGATCTCTGCTCGTGAAGGAATACGCCTTCTATAAAGCCACCTACTGCGGCATCTGCCGCCAGATGAAGGCGCATACCGGTGCGCTTTCTCCCATATTCTTAACCTATGACAGCGTTTTTCTTGCGCTGGTCCGCATGGTGTTTGAGGACAAAAAAGAGATCGGCGTGAAAAAAGGGAGATGCCTTGCACACCCCATCAAATCCCGCCCGATGCTTCTTCCCAACCCCGCCACCGAATATACCGCAAAGGTTTTCGCCCTTCTTTCCTACTATAAAATGAAGGACGATCTTGCGGACGAGGGCGCGCTCACGCGTATCGGGCTTTTGCCCGCAAGACCCGTGCTTGCAAGAGCAAGAAAAAAGGCAGGCGAATACGCGCCTCTCGAGGCCGTGATCGAAGAAAAGCTTTCCGAGATCGCAAGGCTTGAAAAGGAAGGGTGCAAAAGCGTTGACACCTGCGCGCACCCCTTCGGCGAGCTTCTCGGCGCACTCTTTTCCTACGGGCTTTCGGGGGAGGACGCGCTCGTCACGCGCGAGCTCGGCTATCACCTCGGCAAGTTTATCTACGCCGCCGATGCGGCAGCGGACTACGACGAGGATCTGAAAAAGGGCCGCTTTAACCCTTACGTCCTCTCTTACGATAAAAAGCCGCTGACGAAGGAAAACAAAGAAGTGATCCGCACCGCCCTCGTGCTGGAATGCACGCGCATGGAGGCCGCCGTGAATCTGCTCGATTTCCGCGGCAGTCTGACCTTGGAGGCGCTGATCCGCAACATTATTTACAACGGACTTTTAAACCGCATTGATTTTTTAAGCGAAAAGCCGCCCGCAGAGGATCTGCTCGGCAAGGCGGAATAACACGGAGGTATCCAAATGAAAGATCCCTATTCGATTCTCGGCGTCAGCCACGACGCGAGCGACGACGAGGTAAAGGAAGCATACCGCAACCTCGTGAGAAAGTATCATCCCGACAACTACACCGACGATAACCCCTTGAAGGATCTCGCGAACGAGAAGATGCAAGAGGTGAACGAGGCGTACGATCAGATCGTGAAAATGCGCGAGGACGCAAAGAGCGGAACGGAGAGCAACACGGGCTATACCTCGTCCTCCTATCAATCCGATCCGCGCTACGGCGAGATCCGCCGCCTTTTAAACGCGCGCCGCTTTTCCGAGGCAGAAAGAAAGCTCAATATGTTCTCGGAATACGACTGCGGTGCGGAATGGCATTACCTCAAGAGCGTCGTGCTCATGCACAGAGGCCTTGTGAACGATGCCATGCGCGAGCTGGAGACCGCTTGCATGATGGACCCCTCTAACCTTGAATACCAGAAGGCAAAGCAAATGTTCAACAGCCAGGCAAGAGGCTACGGCAGCACCTATTACGGACCGGCAAGCAACCGCCGCTCCTCCTCGGCCGAGGCATGCGACTGCTGTGCGAACCTCATTTGCATGGACTGCCTTTGTGAATGCATGGGCGGCGACCTCATCCCCTGCTTATGAGATCCACGAAAAAGATCACGATCAGTGCCATGATGTGCGCGCTTTCGGTCGTGATATTGGCACTCGGCGCAGTTTTTGAAGCACTGGATCTGACGGCGGCGGCACTCGCCTCCATCTGTATCGCGTTCGTTTATATTGAGGTGGGTGCGCCCTATACCTTCATCGCATGGATCTGCACCACGCTTCTCTCCTTTCTCTTCTTTCCGCAAAGCCTTCTTTGGATCGAATATCTGCTCCTTTTCGGTCTGTATCCGATCTTAAAGGGCTATATCGAGCGGTTGCCAAGACTTCTTTGGTGGCCAATCAAGATCCCGCTTTATAACCTCTGCCTCTTCTTGATGGCCGAGGGCATGAGCTTTATTTTGGGCGTGGATTTCTTCGGTATCGGCGGCGACTGGAGCAATATTTTCTCTATGGGAAGCGCGATCTGGTGGGAAAGCCCTCTGATCCTTTGGATCGTTGCCAACGTTGCTTTTTTGGCATATGACCTTTTCCTCACGATGATCGTGCGCGTTTATATGCTGAAGTACAGACCTAAATTACAAAAATACTTAAAATAAGACGGGAAACGCTATGACGAAAGTTGGATTCGTGTCCCTCGGATGTGCAAAAAACCTTACCGACACCGAGGTGATGCTTCGCAAGCTGCATGACGCTGGCTATGAGATCACGCCCGAAGAAACCGAGGCAGAGATCATCGTGATCAACACCTGCGGCTTTATCGAAAGCGCAAAGCAAGAGTCGATCGATAATATTTTGGACCTTGCTTGGCTCAAAAAGAATGGAAAATGTAAACATATCATTGCAACAGGCTGCCTTGTTGAGCGCTATCGCGAGGAAGTCATGCAGGAAATGCCCGAGGTGGATGCGCTGATCGGCGTCGGCAGTCTTGTCGATATCGTGGATGCCGTGCGCGCCGTGGAAAGAGGCGAAAAATACACCTCCTTCCGCGATAAGAATACTTCCTCTCTTTCCGAGGATCGCCTGCTCACGACCCCCGAGCACACCGCGTATTTAAAGATCGCGGAGGGCTGCGACAACCTTTGCACCTATTGCGCCATTCCCTCGATCCGCGGCAAATTCAGAAGCCGCACGGTGGAGGATATCGTCAGAGAAGCGAAGGAGCTGGAGGCTCTCGGTGTGAAGGAGCTGAACCTCATCGCCCAGGATACCACGCGCTACGGACTCGATATTTACGGCGAATACAGCCTTGCCCGCCTCGTGCGCGCACTGACCGCGGAAACGAAGATCCCGTGGATCCGCCTGCTCTACTGCTATCCCGACAAGATCACCGACGAGCTGATCGGCGAGCTGCGGGACAATCCCCGCCTCGTCAAATACATGGACATTCCCATTCAGCACATATCGGATAAGATCCTTCGCGCCATGAACCGCCACGGCGGGCAGGCATTGATCAGAAAAACCGTTGAAAAGCTGCGCCGCGAGGTGCCGGGCATCGTGCTTCGCACGACCGCCATGGTAGGCTTCCCCGGCGAGAATGAAAACGACTTCGAACAGCTTTGCCGCTTCGTGAAGGAAGCGAGATTCGATCGCTTCGGTGCATTCACCTTCTCCCCCGAGGAGGGAACGCCCGCCGCAGAGATGGACGGACAGATCGACGAGCAGACGAAGCAGGATCGCTACGATATTCTGATGCAGACACAGCTCACCATCACCGAGGAGCAGAACGCACAAAAGATCGGCAAGACAGTCGAGGTGATCTGCGAGGGCTTTGACACCGTGGCAGAGATCCACTACGGCAGAAGCGCCGCCGATGCCCCCGACGTGGACGGCAAGGTATACTTCTGTGCGAAGAAGAGGATCGGCGCGGGCCGCTTCGTCAAGGTGAAAATTTCCGAGGCACTTGATTACGATCTGGTGGGCGAAGCCACCGAGATCTTATAAAAGGAGAATGAAAATGAAAAAATCTTCCATGAATCTTCCGAACACCCTTTCGCTCCTTCGCTGCGCGCTCGTTCCCGTTTTCGTGGTAACGCTGTTTTTAATGCGCGAGATCCCGCTTTGGGGGCGCATCGTTCCCGCGATCGTATATCTCATCACAGGACTGACGGATATGCTCGACGGCAAGATCGCAAGAAAATACAATCTCGTCACCGACTTCGGCAAATTCATCGACCCGCTTGCCGATAAGTTTATGGTGCTCGGCTCGCTGATCGCCATTCTGACGCTGATCCTCATCGAGGGCGAGACCGTGATGGGACTCGTTTTCTGCGCCGTGGTGCTGATCCTTCTTCTGCGCGAGCTTGGCGTGACGAGCCTTCGCCTCGTGGTTGCGGGCAAGAGCGGCATCGTGGTTGCCGCAAGCATGTTTGGCAAGCTGAAGACCGTTTCGCAGATGGCGGGCACACTCGTTATCCTTCTTGAGCCGGTGGTCTTCCCCTTCTGTGCACAAAACCATATCGCTTCCTATATCGCCATGGCGATCATGGCGGTGACGACGGTGGCATCCGGCCTCGATTACTTAAAGGCTTACATGCCCTACATCGACTCGAACTCCTAACGAAATTCATATAAATTCAAAAAACCACATTCAAATGTAAACAATTCCTTCCATTTCTTTCATGGAATAACAAAAGTGCAGGGGTGAAAAAATAAATATACCCCCGATCTATGAAAGGAGAAAAGGATGAAGGAACGCAAAAACGAGAATGCGCCCATCGAGGAATTTCCTACGGTGAATCTGCCGCACGTGGATGCGCCCATTGGCGATCCGCCCGTGCCCAACCGCGCCCACACCGAAATGCGCTTGGATGCAGGCATCGACGTGCTGACCGAGGCAGAAAAGGCAAAGCTCTATTTTAACAAAGGTATGGATATATAAAAAAAGAGCAAAACGGATCTTCCGTTTTGCTCTTTTTTATCGTATTCGGCAAGCCGCCGAGGAAAAGCACCGAATTCCCCTTATCGCGCGGCCGCCTCGCTTTTTTGATTTTTCAGATGCAGCATCTTCAGGATCACGGACTTATATCTTGCGCGCGTATCCGCAAAGCCCTGCGCCTGTGCTTCGTGATAGGTGGCAAACGCGAGATCGCGCATGACCGCACCGCCCACACCGAATTCATAAAAGCAACCGAGCACGTACGTGGCGCGTGGAAGCCCGAGCGCGGAGGCTCTTTCGATCATACTGCGCGCTGCCTCGTATTTCCCTTGATACAAAAGGCGCATGCCGAGCGAATAGAGCGAGCGAAGCATTTTCTTTCGACGGCGCTCCAGCATTTCAAAAAGGTCTTTGCGTGCATCCTCGATGCCCTGCGCGGCGGCACGGCGCAAAAGCTTATGTGCCTCGGCGAAATTGCGATTGATGCCGATGCCGTAAAAATATGCGCGGCCAAGACGATAGAGTGCCATCGTCTCCTGCTCCTTTGCCGCACGCTCGTACCACAAGAAGGCACGGCGGCGGTCCATCGCAACGCCAAGCCCCTCTTCATAGCAAAATCCGAGCGCAACGGCGGCAGGCGCATATCCCATGGAGGCGGAAAGCGCAAAGCTGCGATACGCATCCTCGCCATCGTTCGGCAAATACGCCTTTCCCTGCATATAAAGGCTCTCGCGCTTTTCTTCGATGGCGCGCGCCTTGTCTGCCCCCTCGCGCGAGCCGAGCGCAAGCGCTTCCTTATACATCAGATACGCATACGGAACGTTCGGGCTTTCCTCGGCGGTATACATATCTCCGAGACGCACGCAGGCAGCAGCAGACCCCAAGGCCTTCGCGGCGTGGAAGCACTCGATCGCACCGGCGCGCGATACGGGCAGATGCTCTCCCGAAAGATAGGCATCGCCAAGAAAAAGATAGGCATCGGCATTTCCGCCCTTGCCGTAATAAAGCAAGACCTCGCGGGCGCGCTTCGGATCGCTTGCGCCGAGGTACCCCTCAAGATACAAAGCACCGAGGCGGCACTGCGCCGCCTTATCACCGCGCGTGGCAAGCATCTGCGTAAGATTTAAATACAGCTTTTTAAGCCCCCTCTTTTCCGCCTCGACTCGAAGCTCGGCGATCAGCGCGCCTACGTGCGGCAGGGCGGGAAGCGGCGGTTCCTTTGGCTCTATGCGGCGCAAGCGAAGCGAGAGCGGCCATGCATGGGGCGGCAGAGGTGCGGCCGCCGAGAGATACCATTTTGCGATCGCGGGATCCTTTTTCTCCATGCGGCGCGCTAAAGAGAGCGCGGCGGTGCGATCCCCCTCCTTCGCGGCAAGGGCAAGGTATGCGGCGCCATCCGATTCGCGGCCGATCGAGAAGAAGATCTCGGCAGCAGGGACGTACGCCTGCCCGTGCCCAAGAAGTGCGGCGTACAGAAGAAAAAAGTCTCCCGCCGCGTCCCCGCGCTCCGAAAGCGCCTTTCCGTAAAAGAACGCGCCCAAGGCGTCTCCCTCCTTTGCAGAAAATGAGAGATATTCCATGGCGGCGCGTACGTTTTCCACTACGCCGTCACCCTCGTAGAGCATACGGCCGTACGCCGCGGCGGCGGCAGGCTTCCCCGCATCCGCAAGGATATGTGCAAGCTCCGCGGCACTTTCGTACGCACCGTCGGAAAGTGCAAGGCGGTAATCCTCCTCGATTTTGGCGATATCGTCTGCCGAAAGCGAGAACGCCGCGCGGCACTGCGGGCAAAGCCGCCCCTCGTACACGCCCTCATATCCGCATTCTTTACATAAAATCATAGGCTTCTCCAAAGACTTACATAATTTTAAAGCAAGCGGAAAAACTATTATCGATAAAACTCTGAGAAAGGATTTATCGTATGCTGTTTTCCAAAAGAGAAAGAAGAAAGCGCCATCCCGTTTTAGCAATCTCCGTTGCCGCTCTGGCGGTGCTCGGTCTCTCCGGTCTTTTTTCCGCTTCTAAGAATATGATAACGGAAAAATGCGAAAAAATCAAGCATTTTTTCTGCAAAATGAAGAAAAAAGACGGTTGCACCTGTGGGGACGAAAAAAACTGACAGATAACGACGGTTTCTTTTAAAAAACGAGGGTGTCTCGGCTTCTGCCGAGACACCCTTATGCTGTTTTAGGGACCATGCGATCCCCTTTTTATTTAATCGTGGCCCTTACCCAAATAAGTGATCTTGGAAAGCTGCAAAAGCTTCTCGAAGCCGAAATTATAATACGCGCTCTCGAGGAAATATTCCTCGCCGCGGATCCTTAAAAGCTCCGCCTTCGTTTCCTCGACCTCGGCAAGATAGGTCTCGTACGCTTCCTTTTTCTGCCCAGGATCGCTGATATTCTCGTAGTAGCTTTCGTCCAGAAGAGAGTTCATCTGTGCGTATTCGAGAAGGATCTGCTCATACGCTTCCTTAAGCTCGCTCTCGCTCGGCATCACGCCGCAGACCTCGATCGCATAGAAGAAGATCATCTTCTCGCTTGCCGCTTGCTTTGCGATCCTCCAAACCTCTTTCTTATAGCTCTTTCCCTTTTCGATCTGCAAATAGTCGCGCGCAAAGGTCTTGAAGGGATAGATCGTCTCCGTCAAATCCATGCTTTCCAGATAATCCTCGTAGGTGGCATCCAGATTCAGCATATATTCGTCGTAAAACTCCTTCGTAGCGGCGACAGGCACGCGCCTTACCTCTACGAGCTCGGAAAGTGCCGACCAAAAGCTCTCCTCGCAGGCGGTGAATAGGGTCTGGCGGTAGTTTTCCGCCAGCGTTTCTCGCACGTAGGTCTTATACTTTTCTACAAGGCTATCGCCCTCGTAATCCGCAAGCTTTTCGGGAAGAATGCCCAGTGTGTCCGTAAAGAACGCATCGTTTGCCTCGGGCAAAAGGAATACGGTGTTGCTCTTGACGTACACGTCAAAATACGCGGTCACCCCCTGCAATGTCTCTTCTTCGTAATCCATGGGGAAATAGGTCTCGACCGTGTGGCTCTTGCCGCCCTCGGTTCTGAAAACGGCGCGGATATTCGTGTAAACGAAATCGCCTTCGTTTTCGTCGCCACCCGGCAAAATGAGCGTTTTATTCAAGAGATCTTCTCCGATCTCGCTCCCGACGAGAAGCTCGAAAAATCCCTCTCCGTACACGGCGTCAAGCGCGGGGGTCAGCTCGATCGGCATGCCATACTGCTCGATCGTTTCGCCGTTCGGATGGAAGCCCCTTACGTTTATATACACCGTATCACCCTCGGAGAGCACGCCGCTCTTAACGATCTTGGGGATCTCGGTATCCGACGGGCGAAGGCCGATAAGGCCCTCTTCAAAGCCGGGAACAAAGGTTCCCGAGCCGATCACGAGCTCATTCGGCGTGGAGGCAAGATTCGATCCGCCGCTAAAATATACCTTTTCTCCGCTCTTTGAAAGCGTGTAGCCGATAAAATACAGCTCGACCGCGCTTCCGTTTACGATGGGAGCATCCGGATCGTCTGCCATTCCCTCCGGGCGGTATTTGTGCTCGACTTGCAGCGCGATAAGATTTTGCTCCACGTCCTTTTCCGTGGGTTTATCCACGCGCACGGTGAGGCTGACGTTCTCTATTACCTCGGGCGAAAGCTTCACGTAGCGGGAAAGCTTTGCATCCATATAATCAAAGCCCGCATTCACGCGCGCGATATAGATGCCCGTAGCGCCCGCACAGAGAACGAAGATCGCGATCAGACCGATCAGCACCCCGCGCAGGGCTGCCTTCGGGATCGGCTTTCTCTCCCTTTTTTGGCGCGACGGCGCGACAGGCTTTGCTGCCGAGGGCGCGGTGCCCTTTTTCGCCGCAAGGCTTTTCTTTTTGTTATTTGACATATATTTTTTCTCCATCAAAGAAATGAATCGGCAAACGCCGTGGCCAATCGGTCGCAACGCTCGTTATAGGCATGCCCATCATGCCCCTTGACCCAGATGAAGCGCACCTTGTGCAGATCGCAAAGCGCGATCAGGCGCTCCCAAAGATCGGGATTTTTCACCTCGTCCTTTTTTCCGCGGCGAAAATTCTCTCTTTGCCAGCCCTGCACCCATCCCTGCACGAATGCATCCACGAGATACCTCGAATCCGAATACAGATCCACCTCACAGGGTTCCTTCAGTGCGGAAAGCCCTTCAATGGCCGCGAGAAGCTCCATACGGTTATTCGTCGTCATCGGATCGCCGCCGGAAAGCTCTCTTTCGTATTTTCCGTAAACCAGAACGGCGCCCCAACCGCCGCGGCCGGGATTGCCGCGGCAGGCGCCGTCTGTATAAAGCTCTACTTTTTTCAAATCTCTTTTCCTTATATGAAAATAAGTCGTTTTCTGCACGGCGCGATCCTTGCGAACGCTGCGGTGCGAGAAGAAAAGAGGACAGAGAACGCAATAAATTCTCTGTCCTTTTCTGAAGTGCTCACTCTGCAAAAATGCAAAGAATTATTTTACGCTGAACTGGATCTTCACGTACTGAACGTGCGCCGCATTCTTCTGTACGTCAGCCGCATCCTCTGCAAGCTTTGCACCGGTATCATCCACAAGCTCCGTCTCGAGAACGTAATTCAGGATATTATCCATCGTCAGAGCCGCGCGAAGTGCGGTATCACCGTAGGTTTCGCGGATCGCCTTGGGATAGGTGCTCGCAGGAGGCGTCATGCCGAACTGATAGTAAATGTTCTGCATCTGTGCGCTCAAACGGTCTACGTAGATCGCGATATCGCTGTTTCTAACCTTATCGATCTCGCCCTTGTAAAGCTCTGCAAGTGCGTAAACGCGAACAAGCTCCTTCACCTCTGCCTTTGCGGTGGCTTCGATCTGTTCGTCAGCGTTTGCATCCTTGTAAGCAACCTGTGCAAGGTACTCGTCAAAGGTCTTGTACTTATCCACGTAAGGGATCTGCTCCGAGCTGCTCGTGCTGCCGGAGGGGCTGTAAGTGCCGGTGTAGTAATCGTTCTTATGACCTGCAAGGATGCGATTCTTCGCTTCCTTCACAGCAGACTTGGGAAGCACGTCGGAAACGGTGATATTCTTCTCTGCCCAAGCCCAGATCGCAGCAGTCAGCTGCTCAAGGATCTCGGCATCGTAGGTGCTTTCAAGCGTATCGTAAACCGACAGCTTGTAGTCGAACATGATAACGTCTGCCGCGCCGGACTTTACGGTGGCAAGCTTTGTGGGAAGCTGCTCAAGAGCGGTGTTATACGCCTTCTCGGCATCTTCCTTCGCCGTCTTCAGCGCGTCGGAATCCTTGTTATTGTTGTACGCAGTCTCTGCGGCGGACTTTTTCTCCTTGAGATCGAGAACATTCTCGATCAGCTCCTTCATGCCGGTGTCACCAAAGCAAGGAAGCGAGGAGGTCGTGATGTTCTCGCCGTAGATCAGCTCAACCACGTTCTCTGCGGTCTGCGCGGGGAATGCCTTTGCATCTACGGGATATACGAAATAGGTCACCTTTTCATCCTTGGCAATGGTGATCTCCGCACCGAAGATATCCTTTACCTTCTTCTCTGCGGGAACGGTGAACTCTACGGGGATCTTTTCACCCTTGGAAACGAAGTGCACGGAGATGCTGTTTACGGAGCATTCGATCTCACCGTTCATAAAGGTAAGAGGAGAATCGGCAGTCGCCTTCACCTCGGAGATCTTCTTGCCGCCGATCAGCTCGGCAATGCAGGTAGCCTTCGCGCCCTCTGCAAGCACCTTTGCCTCGATGGGCTCGTAATCCGCAGTCACGGTCTTCTTGCTTCCGCCCTCGGTCTCCGTGTAGGAGTAGCTATAGGTAACGAATACGAGATCGCCTTCCTTGATCTCGGTGGTGGCGGCGGTTTCGGTCTTGTATGCGTAATCCTTTGCGAGCTTATCCGTAAGAGCGGCAAAGATCGCCTTGGTCAGATCGTCCGCACCCTTCAGCTCCTGGGTCGCCTCGCCATCCTTGTATACGGGGATCGCATTCAGCGTCTGCACCTTGTCGGAGGCAGTGCTCATCTTCGTGGTATCGAAAATGTAGGTCACGCCGTCCTTCTCATAGGTCCAATAGGAGGAGTAGGTGATCTTCTGGCGAAGACCGAAGTTAACGTCCTCAAGCTTAGCAGCATCGGTCTTGATCTTGCCGGAGAGCGCACTGTCGATCTCCTCAAGCACCTTGTCCTTACGCGCCTGATCGCCATTCTTATCGAAGGGGCCGAAGGCACTTCCCTCGATCTCAATGCTCGTAAGGAAAGCCTCGAAAGCCGCGGCATCCACGCTTGCAAGCTTGGACATATTCTTTTTGTCGTAACGGTAGGCACAACCGGTCAAAGCCAGCACGAGAGTGACAACGACCAGAGCCAATGCAAGAATTCTCTTCTTCATCTGTTTTTCCTCTTTGTTTTAGTCTGAAATACCGAGCCATGAGGCTCTTTTGCATGTATCGTGATTATTATATCACAACACGCAAAAAAATGCAACTGCTTTTTTAATATTTATTTTATAAAGTTGATTTTGGAGGTTCAATCGAAGTAGGGCTCGTCGGTATTGACCTCTTGTGCATTCAAAATCGCGTTAAATCCGCCCATAAACTTCTTGAAGGTGGAGGTGGAGATCGCAAAATCCGCCACGTATCCGGTTCTCTCGCCGGCGGGAGACTCCTGATAGATCTTCACGAGCACGCGGCGGTCGGATGCACGGTAGAACTCGTACACGTACTTATACGACTGCCCCTTCAGCGTGAAGCAAAGGCGCGCAAGATGCTCGCCCGCAAGGATCGCATCCTGCTCCTCTTTTTCGTAGGTATCCACGTACATGGTGGTATACAGGATGCCGAGCACCTCCTTGAAGAAATAGGTTCCCGTGTAATCGTTACCGATATGGGAAATGAAGTTCATTTCCTCATCCTTATACTTATCCGGACCGAGCACGTTATAGAGGATCGCAAGGGATTGCTCCTTCGAGCCGTCGGGCGCGTTGTTATTCTGCTTCATGAAATTCACGAGCGCATTCTCAAAGGTCTGTGCACCGGGGGTGACGAGAAGCAGGATCCGATCCTTTCCCTCGCCCGCGGAAACAGAATGCAGCCTGAAGCCGAAATCACCCATCTTATCCGCGAAGTTGAAGGAAACGTCCACCTTTGCGATATCGTCGATATCCACGCTGACGAGGATCCTTCTCGCCCAGAAATCCACGAAGCTGAGATCCACAAAATCCAGCTTTTCGTCCCGCACGAGAACGACGACGCCGTAAAGATCCGAGGCCATATAGCGGCTTCCGTCCGCATGCTTATCGCTGATATATACGGTGAAGCCGAGGGTGTTCTTCCAGGTGTAATCGTCCATCTCGCCGTCATCGGCGGTCTCGTTACCGTCCAGACCGTCAATGCCTCTGGGAAGCTCGTAGTAGATCGTGTTGGCATACAGACCGTACTTACGCATGATCTCGGGCGTGAGTCCCACGGCGACCGTCTCAATGCCGGCATAGCCGTTCGAGCTCTGCGTGCTCGTGCCCGCACCGCCAAGGTGCAAAAGCACGCTCTCGCAAGAGGAGTTGTTCAGTCCGTACAGCGCGCGCTCGTCCTCAAGAAGATTGTCGTAGATGCTCTCTCCGTAGAAGGGATCGCGCTGCGAATAGTTGAGGAACTTGAAGTGCACGATCTCCTTGCTGATGACCATATAGGGGATCGCATCGATCTTATAGGAGATATAGTCCTGCACCACGTCAAAATATTCGGTATAGGTGTCAATTTTTTTATCAAGGCCCTCGCTCTTGCCGCCGATGCCGAGGAAGAGCGCCTGATTGGCGGCATCCATATTGGAGACCAGATCCATCGCCGTGTGATACTCCTCCAGCTTCTGGCCGTTGACCACAAGGTAATAACGGTAAGAAACGTAAGAGTCCTTGGTGATCGTCGTGGTAGCCTTGCCGTTTTTATCATAGATCGCAATGATATCCGAAAGATAGAGGTCTATGACCTTCTTATGAATGTCCGCGGTATTTTCCTGATCAAATACGATCTCAAGTCTACTAACGTTTACATTTCCGACGCTTTGAGCGCGAATTTCGCTGACCCAATCGGCAGGCAAGCGGCTATCCGTCAAGGAGATAACGCCATAAAGATCCTCTGCATTGGACCTTTGTGCGCCCCCGTCCTTATAGAGATCGTAGCGCACGCGGATGGCGATTGCATCCTCGCCCACGGAGCCGTCTGTGCGCTCCGAATCCTCGGTGATCACCGAGAGGATCTCGCATATCTCGTACGACTGCGTGAGCACCGTTTTATCCTTACCGAAGGAAAGCAGGCGTCCCTCGGTCGTGAGGGTGATATAAAGGGTGGCGGGCAGAGTGGGATAGATCTCGTTTCCGTCCCCGTCCTTTTCAATTCCCGTCAGCTTTTGGTTTTTCAAAAGCTCGATCAAACGGCTGTACTGCGAGATGCCCTTCAGGTCCCGCAGGTGGAAGGCAGTGCTCTCCTCGCTGACGATCAGACCGCCCGCGGAGGGATCGGCAGGGAGAGAGACCTCGCCCTTCACGATCACCTGTGCATCCTCGGGGATCACGGTGTCTTTTTCGGAGATAAGTTCGTTCTTCCACTGGCGGTAGTCGCTGATGAGATACGGCTCGTACGCCGCATCCGAGGCAAGACCCGCGGAGATGACCGCAGGATTGATATAATAGGTGTAAGGCTGCAATGCATAGCCGATCTGGCTGTTTTTGGTAGCGTAGATATAAGGATGGCCGTCGATCTTGACGTAATAGCCGTTCTCGGATACGTTTTTGCCGCCAACCCAGATCTGATGGAAATCGGTGTTTTTTCCGTCCTCGTCGATCTTTCCGTAGTTGACGATGACGCCGAGCTGCTTATCGTCAGCGTCGGTCGCATAATCGCCGTAATCCATGAAGCCGAATTCTTCCTCATAGCTCATTCTCTCGTATTCGGTCAGCCCCTCGAGAGGAATGCGCTCAGCGAAATACATCGTCGTGATGGCAACGCGGAGGTAATACAGTCTTGCGACCTTGCCCTGACCGAAGGAATCCGTTGCATAAAGCGAAGAATGGTTGAAGGAGGGATCCGCCGAAATGATGGCGGGATTATATTCCATCAATCGGTCCGAGGTCTTGTCGGGACGATACCAAAGCGAATACGCGCCGTCCTCGGCTTCCATGAAGCCGTAGCTTGCGTGCTCCATGCCCGCCGTGGCGTTTAAGGTGATATAATCCACCGTCGTGGTGTCCACGTCGGGGAATACGCGCTGCCCCGAGGCTTCCCAAGCAAGCTGCTCGTACTTCGGCGGCGTGCTTTCGCCGCCCCTTTCGGGCAAGAGGTTTACCAGCAGAAAATATCCCGCGATCAGCACCGCCATCACAGCGGAAAGAACGATAAGGAGCTTGGTTTTGCTTTTTTTCTTAATATGGATCATCTTTTGCTCCTTTCATTAGCGGAATCTGCGGCGCAGATGGATGAAAATGCCTGCGGCCGCAACGCCGAAGGGGATCACGAGTGCCACGGTGATCACAAGTGCCTTTGCACCCGCCGTGATCGGCAGATTGGTTTTTACAACGCTTCCGTCACTGGCGTGGATCTCCGTGATCGCGGTGGCAATGGCTTCCTTTTGCAATCTCTTACCGCCGTAAGAGGAGGAGTTCAGCGAAGCGCCGCCGAGATCCATAGAAGCGTATACGTCCTCGCGGGAGATGTTCTCCACGAGAGCGCTCGTCACGTCAAAGTTTGCAAAGGAGGGGTTGCCGAGCGTTTGCTCGGAGAAGAAGCTTGCGCTGTTGGCGCAGAAAACGTAGGAATAGGAATAGGCAAGCGTTTCGGAATCCACGCCGTGGCGAAGTCCGATGGCGCAGATGTCGCGCACGCCCGCAATCGATGCGGCATTTCCCTCCTCGTCACGCAGCGTGCCCGCCGCCGTGGTGGAGAAGAAGGGTGCATAGTAGCGCGAGGTGGTGTTGCTTCCGGGCTCGGGCGTTCCCGTACCCAGATCGTACGCGCACTTCACCTCTCCCGCATCGCTTACAACGAATCGGGGGGAGGAGGGGAGCGATGCGTACGCGCCGTAGATCGCGTATGCATAGGTGTTTTCCTCCGTGATATACTGGCCGACGAGGTTGGAATAATCGGGGCTGCCGTCCTTATTGGTGGCGGCAAGGCTTGCGTCCTTATCCGTCAGCTGCTTATCTCCAAGCTCAAAGCCCCACTCAAAGAGGAACTCTTTTAGGTTCTTAAGCTCTGCGTTTTTCTTATAATCCACGGCGATCATCAAAGAGCCCTGCTCGCGCACGAGATAGCGGTCGAGCATCTCGGTCTCGCTGATATAGGCGTACTGATCGCCCTTGCTCGCATCATAACCGTAATCCGAGGTGGGATTGTTGATCACGAGCAGCGCGCAGTCCGCAGGGATATCGCTGACCTTGGAAAGATCCAGGGTTTTCACGTTGAGCCCGCGCTCGAGAAGAAGCTGATACAAGGAATAAGCGTCCTTATTGCCGGGACGGTCGGGATTTTCGGGATCATAATAGGTCTCGCCGTGGTTGGTGATGAAATACGCCACGGGGCTGTTGCGCGAGGTCAGCGAATGGAAGAGGGTCGCCATCTTATATTCGCCGTTATAGGAGAAGATCTCGTCTTCCGTTTCTCCGCTCGTCCAAAACGCATCGGCAGAAATAATGCGGAAGCTTTGACCGTAGGAAACGATCACGTCCGTGGAAACGATCTCGGAAAGCGAGGTCGTTTTATACGCATTCACGGCGGTGGGGTTCGTTTTTAGATTGACGGTCTCGATCTTCAGCGAGGGGTACACCTTCTGGAGCGCAAGGCACATGAAATATACCACGCGGGTACGCACGCTGCCGCGCAGGGCGTCGGGATCGGCGCAGAAGGTGATCTTCAGCTCCTTTTCAAGAGTCGGAAGATACTCGCACTCCTTCACCATCTTATCGGTAAGGGTGTAAAGGCCTTCGCTCGTCAGATCCACGAAAAGCTGCTTTTTCTCCGCAAATCCCGCAAACCAAAGCTGGAACAGGAAGATAAGCACGAAGGCAATGGGAAGGATCACGGACAAAAGACGACGATGCCCGAGTTTTCCCTTGAACATATCTTTTTTCATTTATGAAGGAATCCTTTCTCAGCGATTTCTGCGGCGGCGAAGAAGAACGAAGCCGCACACAGCAAGCGCCGTGGGAATCATGAAGATCACGATGGAGTAGATCCTTGCCGCGCGCGCGGTGAGGTTCTCAAGCACGTCCGTCATGAGATTGACGGTACGGCAGCCGTAGGGCAGATCTTCGCCGCCGTAAAGCGTTTCGATCATGCCGTAAACGAAGGAGCGGTTAGAATAGGAGTTGGAGGTCATGGCGTCCGTTGCGGTCAAATAAACGCTGGGAATGACCACGATATCGCCGCCGCCCTGCAGCTCGCTCATAGCGGAAAGCACGTAAGAGCCCGCGCGGTCCACCGTTTTACCGTTTGCCTCCAGCGTTGCGGCGGGAGAAGCGGTAAGAAGAGGCTTGGCATTGCCCGAAACCTTCAAGGCCGCCGTCTCGGTCAGCACCACGCCACCGCGATCGGCAAGGCGGGGCGCAAGCACTTTATAAACGTCGCTGTCGGCGTAAGACGCCACCAGCGTATAGGAATCCGTGGGAATCGAGTCGGCCGTATCCTTCACGATCGCAGTGATCCCGTCCTCGCGAATGAAGGAGATCCCGTTTTCGGAAAGGAACTGATCGAGATTCTTAAGGGGCGCTTTCAAATAGGCGTGCGTGCTTACGAAAAGATGGCCGCCGTTTTGCACGTAAGTCTTAAGACGCTCGATCTCGGTGATAACGCCGCTGCCCTTTTCAAAATCCGTCTGCGGTGCGCTGATCACGAGAAGATCGCAGTCCTCGGGAACATCCTGATCGCGCAGATTGAGAACGTCGATATTATAGCCCGCACAGAGCAGAAGGGTGGTCATCGAAACATCCACCACCTCGCCGTGATACTGCGTGAAATACGCCTTCTTCGGCGCCTTCGCCGTGGTGAGAACGCTCATGGCGGTGAGGATCTCCTCGCCGTGATACGCCAGCGCGTTACCCGATGCGTCCAGCATGAAGAAGGTGGCAAAGCCGGCACTCGTATTGTCGGTCAGAACGCGGTAGCTCTTCTGCCCTGCCGCGGAGGTATACGTGAATACCACGGAGGTATCGCGCAGCACCTCGCCCTCGGCGAGCGTTTCTTTATACTTCTCCATCTCCTCCGAGCGATTCTTCATATCCGAATCGACCTTCGTGAGAATATTCATATATTTTACGGTAACCACGTCCTCATAGCGCTCTGCCATCTGGGTCGCGGTGTGGTGAACGAAGGCACCCGTATCGTGGCGCATCACGTCCTCCTGTGACATGCAGAAAAGGTTCTCCACCTTGCGGCTCTGCTGTGCCATCTTTTGAAAGATCTCGTCGGGCGCATCCGAAAGTGCCACGCTCGACATATCCTTCGAATACAGATAAAGCCCGAAATAATTCGTCAATGCGTACACAATGCCGTTGAAGGCAATGAGTATCGCCAAAAGCACTGCCGTGAATACCGGGGGAAAGCGCCCCTCGGTCACGACGGCGGCCTTTGCTTTGTTCCAAATATTTTTCATGCGACGTAGCCCTCGCTTTTAACCGTGATAACGGCGGCGCTCATACACGCGCACGGTGAAATACAGGAAGACAGCAGTGACGGAAATATAATACAGAAGCGATGCAAAATCAAAATATCCGCTCGTATAGGTCTGGAAGCGGGAGAAGATCGAGATGCAGTCGAATACGTAGCGCAGCCAGTATCCCGCGGGAAGGATCGAGTTCACAAGACCGATGCCGAGGAACACGAGGATGATGGCGATCGTTCCGATGGCGGCGGCGAGCTGATTCTCGGTCAAAGAGGAAACGAAAAGACCGATCGCGATAAACACCATACCGACCAGAAGAAGCGCGATCAAATTGCCGAGAAGGATCGCAAGCTTGACAAGCGCATAAGGGGTCAAAAAGATAAAGTAAAGGGAATTTACGAGGATCGCGCCGGAGAACATCGTCAGCGCCGCGAAGAACTTACCGAGCACCATACCGTAAAGCGGAACGGGTGCCGTCAAAAGCAGCGACTCGGTGCGGATCTTTCTTTCCTCGGAAAAGGACTTCATCGTCAAGATCGGCAGGATCAGACCCGAGAAGAGCATCATGTAAAGATAGAAGCTCGTGGGATCGGCCGACATGGAATACAGCGTGGAGAAGCAGAAGAGCGCACCGCCGACGCCAAGATACAGAACCAAAAATACATAACCGATGGTGCTCGTGAAATACGAGCGCATTTCTCTTTTATAAATTGCCAGCATTTAAATTTTCCTCCCGATCATTTGCGTACGCCCGTACGGTTGCCCGCATCGGATTTCTCAACCAAGCGAATGAAGATAGACTCAAGATCCGTGCCCGTGGGTGCAAGCTCCATCAAGGGATAGTTTGCATTCGCGAGAAGACGGAATAGGGGCTTGCGGATATCCACGCCGCGCGCACCCTCCAAAAGATAAACAGTCGCATCCGCCTCCTTCTCGCTTGTCGGCGTAACGGTCTTCATGCCGTTCATGCCGCGAAGTGCGGAGAGGACCTCGCGCTCGGGACCTGCGATCTTCGCGCGGTAAATGACGGTATCCTCGAGGGTACGGGCAAGCTCGTCCGTACGCTTGTCCGCGATCAGATGGCCGCGGTTGATGATCAGCACGCGCTGGCATACCGACTGCACCTCTGCAAGAATGTGCGTCGAAAGAATGATCGTATGATTCTTCGAGAGCGAACGGATCAGGTTTCTCACCTCGAGGATCTGCTTCGGGTCAAGACCGACGGTAGGCTCGTCGAAGATCACGACCTTGGGATCTCCCACCAGAGCCTGCGCGATACCGACGCGCTGCTTATAGCCCTTGGAAAGGTTGCGGATCAGTCGGCTCTTCACGTCACCGAGCTTGACGACGGACATGATCTCGTCAAGATGCGGGATACGCTCCAGGGTACAGCCCTTCAGCTCATATACGAAATTCAGATACTCCTCCACCGTCATATCGGGATAAAGCGGAGGCTGCTCGGGCAGATAGCCGATCATGCGCTTTGCTTCGATCGGATCCTCTCGGATATCCACGCCGCCGATCGTTGCCGTACCGGAGGTAGCCGCCAAAAAGCCCGTCAGAATATTCATCGTCGTACTCTTGCCCGCGCCGTTCGGTCCAAGAAGACCGACGACCTCGCCCTCGCCGATTTCAAACGAAACGTCGTTCAACGCATAGTTCGCGCCGTAGCGCTTCACCAAATTCTCAACTTTTATCATAATTTTTAAGACCTAACGAATAGGCCCTCCTTTCCAAGATGCTAAAGGTGCACACGCACACTGAAAAATTATAACATATATTTATATATAAATTATGAACAAAGTCAACTACTTTATAAAATAATTTAAAAAAAGAGATGTCATGGGTGTAAACTCAACCCAATGACACCTCTTTTTGTGAAAGCAAGGCCTCAGCGTAGCGCAAAAACGCCTCTCGGGAGTAAAGAAGATTGACGGCGGCGAGCAGCGGCCCCGCCCCCATGCCGCGCGGCAGGGAGAGGGAGACGGCAAGCGCATCGCGCCGCTCGGACGCATTGTCCTTTCCCGTCAAGCCCAAGAAATAAAAATCGGTTTTTGTGATCGGCTCGCCCTTCTCTCTCGGCGCTCCGTCCGACAAAGGCAAAAACAGATCGTATAAAAGATCGGCATCCATGCCCTCCACGCCGAGCGTTCCGCTTTTCGAGGGCGCGCTCTTTCTATGCTCCTTGCCCTTGATCTCGGGGATATACAGGGGATGGATCGCTTCCTTTGGCAGGATCGAGGAAAGAAAGGCGCGGATCTGGCGGCCGCCGCCGTCCGAATCCGTCAGCACGATCGCGCCGTCCTTGCAAAGGCGGCGAAGCAGGGCTTGCTTTTCCTTTGAATTGAAGACGGAAAATCCGCCCGTTGTCAAGATCGTGGCGTCCAAGACCTGCGACAGCGTGTTTTTATCGTATTTCCCTTCCACGTTCACGGGAAGCGAAACGCGCAATTTTTCTCGCATAGGGTCCTCCTTGTTTTTCAAAAACGGTGCGCTTATTTTTTCTCTTGCAAATAATGCGTGCAGTGCGCGGACAGAGGGCATTGCTCGCATTTCGGCGATCGCGCGGTGCAGACCTCGCGCCCGAACCAGACGATGCGGTGGCAAAAATCGCTTCCTTCCTCGGGCGGCAGGATCTTTTTCAAGATCTCTTCGATGCGGGCGGGATCCTTCAGGCTTTCGGGATACATACCGAGGCGGCCGCAGATGCGAATGCAATGCGTGTCGCAAACCACGGCGGGAAGCCCAAAAATATCGCCCAAAAGCAAATTTGCGATCTTCCTTCCCACGCCGGGAAAGCGAAGGAGCGCATCCATATCCGAGGGCAGATCGCCGCCGTACTCCCGCGAGAGCATGTGCGATGCGTCTTTTAGGTTTTTCGCCTTCATTTTGTAGAGTCCGCACGAGCGTATGATCCTCTCGATATCCTCTACCTTTGCCGCCGCCATTTCGTCACAATTCTTGTATTTTGCAAATAATTCTTTGCAAACCTCGTTCACTCTTTCGTCCGTGCACTGCGCGGAGAGGCGGCCCATCACCAAAAGCTTCCATGGGTCACCCTCGTATTTTAACGCACATTCCGCCGAGGGGTAGCGCGCCTTCAAAAGCTCGATGATCTCGGTCATGCGGCGGCGCTTTTCGCCTATATTCGCGATCTTCATTTTCCTGCCTCCGCATCGGAAAGCAGCTTTTTCACAAGACGGCTGCTGAGGCCGACGACCGTATCGAAATCCCCCTCGATCCTCGAAACGAACGCCCCTGCCGCGCCCTGAATGCCGTACGCCCCTGCCTTATCCATAGGCGCGCCGCTTGCCACGTAAAGCCCGATCTCCTCCTTTGAGAGGGGGCGAAAATGCACGGCGGTGGTATCCGTTTCAGCATAGCATTTTCCTTTATAATGAATGCAAACACCGGTATGCACGTAATGCACCGATCCCGAGAGTGCGGAAAGCATCCGCACGGCGTCGGCGGCATCGACGGGCTTGCCGAGCGGCTCGCCGTCAAGCTCCACGAGCGTATCGGCGGAAAGCACGGGGATCGCATCCCCGATCTCGGAAACGACCGCCGCTCCCTTTTTGATCGCAAGAAGGCGCACGCCATCATAAGGTGAGGTGCCGATCGGAAGGCTCTCGTCCACCTCTTTCGTCTTTACCGTCAGAGCAAAGCCCATGTCGGTCAAAATTTCTTTTCGCCGCGGAGAGCCCGAGGCGAGGATCAGTTCTTTTTTCATCTGTGCTTCTTCCCGTCCGTCTTTTTCTTTTTATGAAGCGGCCCGTTTTCGTGCGGTGCTTTTTTCACCGAGGGCGGTGCGCTTCTTTTCGGAGCATGCGTTTTTTTCGGCATTTCAGCTCTTCCTTGCTTCGCTATGTCGGGGCGTGCTTTTTTCGCCGCGGTGCTTTCCGCCTCGCCGTACACACGCGCCTCGGAAACGCCGATACGGCGCACCTTCATATCCAGCGGTGCACCCGCAAGATAGGCCTCCAAAACGCGGCGGATCTCCCTTGCACTCTCGACCGAGAAAATAAAATGTCTGTGCAAAAGGCGGTGGCGGGCAAGCTCGCCCGTTTTATCTCCCATATACGTGGGAACCGAATTGAAGATCAGGTTGCGGTGCTCGTACTCGCGCATCACGGGAAAGCGCATACCGCGCCGATCCGTAAAGGCGAAGCTGCCGCAAGCCGCACAGCCTGCATTTTCCTTGACGAAGCATCGCTCGGTCAGCATCAGGGGCGCTCTGCCGTACACCAGCACGCCGCCGACGCCTCTTGCGCGCGGCGCGGTCAGTTCAAGCGAGCAAAGCGAGCGCGACGCCCCCATAGAGGCAAGGCTCTCAGCCGCATAAGGATTATAGAGATTCATACGAAAATCCCCGATCGGGATCAGCCCCGCCTCGCGGCAGAGCGCAAAATGTGAAAGATTGGAGATAAGACCGTATTTTGCCCCCTTCGATGCGGCAGAGGCAAGCCGCGCGCGCACCGCACGAAGCTCGCGCTCCATAATAACGGGCGGAAGCGCTACGCCGTTCTCGCCCGAAAGATCCGCGTAATAGGTCAAGGGAACGAAACGGATATCAAAGATCGCCTTTTCCTCGGCGGAAAGCGAATACAGCACCGAAGGCTCGTAAAAGACCGCGGTGGTCAAGGGCGTTTCTTCTTCCCTCTGCGGCACTTCGATCTGCGCCGCGGGGGGCATTTCCCTGCCGCTGCCTTCCATCGCCTCTGCCGCCGCGCGGCGAAGCGCGTTGATCGCGGCGACGGAGAGGTTGATCCCCTCGTCCATCGAAACGGCGATCGCCGCCTCGGGAAGCGAAAGGAAGGTGTTTCCCATTTTGGAGAGCCGCTCCTTCAAGGCGGCCTCGGTAAGGGGCGCATTCACCGCAGGAGCGGGGGTCTCGCCATAGACCGTAACGCGCTTATTCGCCGCCGTTAAAGTGAGGCGCGCGGGCTTGCCGAGCAAAAATTCCGCCTCGGCAGAAACGGGAACGCGCTGTGGCAAAAATTCGCCCTTTTCAAGCGCGCGGCTCTCCGCCTTCGCCTCCTCGGAGCGCACGCCGGTCATGCCGCCGAGCCGTCCCGTAAAATAACCGTCGGAAAATCCGCCGCGCGAAAAGAGAGAGGCGAGCGCGCGCTCCTCTTCCTCGGTCGCATTTCTTCCTTCGTCCAGAAGGCGGCGGTAGATGCGCGTCACGCCGTATACGTAATCGGGGCTCTTCATGCGCCCCTCGATCTTCAAGGAAGCCACGCCGATCTCACAAAGCTCGGTGATATGGCGCGCAAGCGAAAGATCCTTCAGCGAAAGAGGATACGCGCCGTCCCCGTAGGGCAAGCGGCAGGGCTGGGCGCATTCGCCGCGGTTGCCGCTTCGGCCGCCGACCAGCGAGGAAAAGAGGCATTGCCCCGAATGACAAACGCAGAGCGCACCGTGCAAGAACACCTCAAGCTCGATCGGCGTTCTCTCGATCATGTCGCGCAGATCGGCAAGCGAGCATTCGCGCGCCACCACGGCGCGGCAAAAGCCGAGCGACTCGGCGACCTTAACACCCTCGCTGTTATGCAGTCCCATCTGCGTGGACGCATGGATCTCCATATCGGGAAGATGCTTTTTAAGAAGCGAAATGCCGCCGAGGTCGGTGGCGATCAGCGCATCCACGCCCATTGCATAAAGCGAGCGGCAGAAATCCAGCCACGCGGGCAGCTCTCGCTCGTAAACGAGCGTATTTACCGTGACGTAAAGGCGAACGCCGTGCAAATGGCAGTACGCTACCGCGCGAGAGAGCGCCTGCTCGTCAAAATTCTTTGCGAAGGCACGCGCGCCAAAGGCCTTGCCACCAAGGTATACGGCATCTGCGCCCGCAGCTACCGCCGCGTACAGAGCCTCGATCGAGCCTGCGGGGGCTAAAAGCTCGGGAAGTGCTGTTTTTCTTCTCACTTTCACGTGCTCCTTTCTCCGATGATACGGCCGCTTCTCAAGACGTGAGTGCAAAACCGTCTTATTCTTTTCATTATATAATTTATTATATAAAACTTTTTTCCGCTTGTCAAGTCGGGACTTTCGAAGCACTGCCGCCTTTTCGATGTTCATTCCTTAAAAACAAGAAAAAGATCGCATACGTGAATAAAAAAACAAGGGCATCGTCAACGCAACGCCCTTGTAATGTATTGTTTTGCAAATATTAGTTTACTAAACTTTCGTTTTTTTCGATTTTTGCGAGTTCTTGCTCCAGCTTTTCAAAATCCGAATACAGTTTTATATTCCGATCGCTTTTTTCGCGCAAAATATCCCAAAGCATCGACCATTTTGCACAAACGTTACGGTTTTCGGGATAGAAGAAATGAAGCTCTTTCCCCACATAGAACTGAAAATGCTTCTCTTCGGTATAGATCAGCGCCTGAAGCTCTTCAGGCGTTTTTTCGTACCGCACCTCGCTTCCATCCTTTGTGCCCTCGTAAACGATACCGGTTTCATCGAAGCGGCAAACACCGCTACCGCGCTCCGTCATCACACCGCGGCGCTGATCGAAGCAATATAACGATACCTTTTCTTCAAAATGATAATCCTTCAGATTTTTCAGATATTTCATCTGCTCGGCATGCAGATCCGAGATCGTTTTCCCATCGGAAAGATAATTCTTATCGAAAATATGCTCGTGACCGCAAGCGGTGCAATGCAGGCGGTTTTTCTTGGTTTCACCCTCAAATTCCGCGCCGCAAAGCGAGCATCGGAACAAAAACCGCTCCAGCCCCTCTACGTTCGCGCGTCTGTCCGGCTTTTTCAGCGATATGTAGCGGCGGCACTCATCGTAAGATATAGCCGCCTCGATCTTTGCATGCAGGACCTCGTCACTCATCACGGCAAGCTCTTCCGCGCTGATGATCTTATGAAGGTGGATGTCCACGGGTGTTTTACGAAGTCCGATACCCCATTTAGGTTTGCAGAAGTAACCGCCAACGGTGTGATACTCATAGACGTCCATTCCCATATGGCGAACCAGTGAAACCGTGTCTCCCACCATAGGAAAACTCGTTCCCGCCGCGGAAAGGCGCCCCTCAGGGAACAAGACCACCGAGCACCCTTCTCTCTTCGCCGCCATCAGCTTTTTTGCGGTTTCGAGATCCGGCGAAAAGAGCCGCTTGGGAATGCATCCGAGATGTGCCATCAACCAGCGCACGATACGCGCCTCAAAGTAAAAACGGTTCACAACAAAGGTCAATCGGCGCGGGTACATCGCCTTTGCCGCAAAATAGAAATCAAAGAAGCAGGTATGGCTTCCGAGAATCAGCACCGGACGCCCTTTAGGAGGCGTTTCGCAATTTTTGCGGCTAATGCGAACATAGAGAGAGGCAAAAAGCGTTACAAACGGAACGACCAGATGGTAAAGGAAAGGGTTCGGCCTCTCCATCGCGTGCACGTCATAGAATTCGTGCTTGATCCATCCGCCGACAATCAGGCACAGCACAGCCAAAATGCACGCGATCAGCAGGAAGATCAGAATTCCCGTGATACGTGAGGAAAATTCACCAAGGAAATGGTAAATATAGCTGCCGAGCAAATTCGAGCAAAAGATCGTTGGCAGCATGCCGATCGTGCAAGTCAGGATATACCGGCGGTAGGAGATCGCTTATTCGCGCCGTAATACGCCACCGCGCCAAAGGGGATCAGCGGCATCACAAGCCAAAGGCACATAGCCGCCATGGTCGCATTCTTGTGATTCATTCTGCCCTCGGCCTTTTCCACGCGATGCACCCTTTTTTCCAGCATCACGGATCGCCAGTGCAGCTGTCTTACCAGCAAAAAAACCAAGCTTGCACCCGCAAGCGAGGCAACAAGCATCAGCGGGATCGCGATATACGTGGGAAGCACCGCGCCGATGGGAACCAGGAGCAGCTCGGGCGGCACAAAGGCAAGCATCATCGTGAGCGCCTGCAAAACAAACAGGAAGGGAATGCTGATCGCGCGATTGCCGCGAAGGTAGGATTTCGCCTCTTCAAAGTATCCGCTTTCCTCGAGGCGAAGAATATCCGCCACCCGATCCGAAATGGATATATATATAAGAATGATGGCCATTGCCACCAATGCGAGCAGGACGATCTCCAGCGCGCGAAAGATTTTTTGCTTACTTGTCATAATGCTTCTCCGAACACAGGGGGATTTTTGCCCATTATACCACAAACCCCGTCCAATTGCAAGCAAAAAGCAAGACAAACCGCTCGCAGAGCGAAATCAAATGGCCATAGTTCACAAAAAAACAAGCCGCACTTTGTGATGTTTCAATAAAATTAATCCTTACGCACCGACCGAGCCGAAGAACGCTCCATGCGGCGGGCGATCCATATAGCCACAACAAAAATCAGAATTCCCGCAAGCGTGATGAGCGCAACTCTGCCCCACGGAACGAGCGCAAAGCCCGCGATCGCAAGCTCACCCGTCGCCTGCAATGCGCTAAAGATCACAATTACGTCGTACACGGCGGCAGCGAGTAGCAAAACGCCGCCCGAAAGCACGGTAGCAAAGGATGCCGCCGAAATCTTCTGCGCGCGTACCACACGGCGCGGCGTGGGCGAGGAGAAATCCATCGCCTCGGAAATATAGAAGAGCACGAGAAGAAGGATCAGCGTTTCGGGGATCATGTAGGTGGCGTTATACGCCAGCGAGCCGACGAGCACCGCAGAGGTGGGGATCGTCAGTCCTGCCCAAACGGTAGCGCCGGATACCACATGACAAATATAACGCAAAACAGATGCAAGCGCCGCGCCCGAAACGAGCGCAAGGCTCTGGCTCATACCGCTCTTGCGGAACACGCCGCCAAGACCAAGCACCGCAAACGCGATCACGTAGTCAAGCAAGATCACCGCCAAAACCGATACAAAGCCCGTCACGTAAGAGAGCGTTCTGAGGCCGAGAAGCTGCTGGATCACGCCGTATACCGTACCCGCGGCAAGTCCGTATTTTGCTCCGTGGCGGTAAGCGATCAAAACGATCGGGAGCATCGAGGCGAAGGTGACCGAGCCGCCCGCAGGCAGGTCCGCCAGCTTTAAAAGGCTCAAAACCGAGGCGAGCGCGATCATCACGGCACTCTCCACGAGAGCCAAGGTTTTTTTGTTTTCCATTTCGAAAAACCTCCTATAAAAAATTCGCCACACAGAAAATATCCGTGTGGCGAGTCTTTTATAGCATCTTCCTACGACGGCATTATCCGTATCAGGTATAAGGGTTTGGAAGGTTCCATCTCAGCCTTGCGGCACCCCTGATATTATTCTGTTGTCAGCGTGATGACAGTATAGCACCAAAATTTCGCTTTGTCAAGCGGTTTTTTGATTTTTTCGGTTCTGCCGCTCTTTACCTTCGGTAATTTTTTTCAGAGCAACCCCTTTTTCGCTATATCGGCAATACAGGTATCGCAAAGGCGAAACGGCACGCCCGATCGGAGGCTTTCTCCACACAGAGCGCAAATTTCTTCGATCGGTTCAAGATAAATCCCCCGATCTAATGAGGAAAATACGATCTTACTCCCTTCTTTGATACCAAGCCGCTTTCTGTATTCGCTCGGAATCACAACGCGCCCCAACGGCGACCTGCGATAAAGCAGGTCTGCCGAACGATGTTTGCCCTTACGGGCAAGTGATGTTGCCTTCGGCAATGATGTATACTGCGTAAATGATGTTACGCCTGACGGCGTAGTGGGCAAACATCACATCGTTGCGACCATCGGGAGCAACATCATTATGAGCGAAGCGAATAACATCACTTTTTCGCAAGCAAAAACATCATTCTTTTACCGCCCGAAAGTAAAAGGAAGTATAACACACTACACCTTGCAGGCAAGGAAGTGTGCAAAAAGGACGAGGCTTTCCTCGTCCTTTTTGAGTTGAACATAAAACTGCTTTACGGTAGGTACACCAAACGGTCCACTTCTTTTTCTATTCCCTTCATTTTTGCGCCTCTTTCCCATTTTTTTTCTATCATATCACAAATTTTCTCCAATGTCAACTCTTTTGAGTTAATCTTTTTAATTCAAAAGAGTTAATATATAAAAGAAAGGATGTGATATCATGACCATAGGCGAGGCATGCCGCCAAAGAATTCGGCAGCTCTGTGAGGAAAGAAATATTACGCTGAACAAGCTTGCGATCCTATCCGGGATCACACAATCCACGCTGAACAACATCGTGGGCGGAAGAAATCACAGCGTCACAGTTTCCACCCTGCAAAAGATTTGCGACGGTTTAGAGATCACAATCCGAGACTTCTTCGCCGCGCCGCTTTTTTCGGATCTCGAGCAGGAGATTAAGTAATAAAGCATCCTACCTAAAAATAAAAACGGGATAGCACCGTATTGCGGCTCTATCCCGTTTTTTGTTCGTTTTTTAAGGCAATTTTTAAGAGGAAAGCACGAGCAGAAGCACGCCGCGCTTCACCGAAACCGTGACGGACGAGCCGAGCGCGGTATTGGAAACACCGAGGGGAAAATCGTTTTTCAGCGTACCGTTTTCCAAGGGATACGCCGCCCCCTCGATCGAAACACCCTCGCTGATCTCGGAGAGCGAAAATACGCCGAGTGCCTGCCCCGCAAGGGTATTTAAGGTCACTTCCCCATCGGAAAACGCGATCATTTTCGCATTCGCACCGATCAGGGCGGCGCGTTTTCCTTCCTTTGCGATACGGTAAAGCAGTTGCAGATTGGCAACCGTGTGATCCGCGCGGCCGCCGAGACCGCCGTAAATTGCAAAGCGCGTATATCCACGCTTTACGCCCTCAAGATAGGCAAGATAGGTATCCGTTTCGTCCTTTTTCACGGGAAAGCGGACGAGGGGAATATCGGGCGGCAGGGCTTCGGCAAGGGAATCCAGATCCCCCACCAAAAGGTGCGGTGCCTTGCCCTCGGCAAGGCAAAGGGAAAGCCCTCCGTCCACCGCGATCAAAAGATCGTTTTCTCCAATCGGCGGAAGCGCACAGCGCTCGCCCGCGCCCACAAGATAGCAGATATTTTCCTTCATAGCAAGCACCGCTTTAGTTTTTCAGCATTTCGTCCAGCGCGGTCATAACGCCGAGCTTTCCGTATTCATAGGTAAGACCGCCCTGCATATACGCGGTGTAAGGCGGGGTGAGAGGTCCGTCGCAGGAAAGCTCGTTGGTCGCGCCCGTCACGAAGGTGCCTGCCGCCATGATCTCCTCGTGCGGATAGCCGGGCATCTCGCCGGGCTCGGGCACACAGTAGGCCTCGACGGGCGATCCCATCTGAATGCCGCGGCAGAAGCGAATGAGGTTTTCGGCCGTTCCGAGATCCAAGGTCTGCACGATATCGGTGCGGATCTCGTCGTAGCGGGGAGAAACCGAGGAAAATCCCGCAAGCTCCAAAATTCTCGCGGCAAACGCCATGGATTTCAGGGTGGAGCAAACGGCCGCGGGTGCCATAAAGAAGCCCTTATAGAAGGATGCAAGCTGATTGAAGTTTGCGCCGAGGCTCTTTCCGACGCAGGGTGCGGAAAAGCGCTCCGCAATATCCTCGATCACGTCGCGACGGCCAACGCAGTACGCACCGCTGACGGCAAAGCCCGCGCCGAGATTTTTCATCATTGAGCCAACGAATACGTCCGCTCCCACCTCGGTCGGCTCGCGATCCTCGCAGAATTCGCCATAGCAGTTATCCACCATGATCACGGTTTCGGGCGATACGCGCTTGATGAGAGCGATGACGCGCTCGATCTTATCCATCGTCAAGCTCTTTCTCTGCGAATAACCGCGGCTTCTCTGAATGGCCGCCACGCGCACAAAGCTCTCCGAAAGTCTTTTTTCGATCGCGGCGTAATCAAAATCGTTATCCACGAGGTCGATCTCCTCGTAGCGTACGCCACAGGCGATCAGCGAGTTGCGGCTCTCCCCCGCCGTGCCGATAACCGAGCGAAGCGTATCGTAAGGCTCGCCCGAGATATAAAGCAGGGTCTGCCCGTATTTTAAAAGTCCGCCCAGTGTGACAGCGAGCGCATGCGTGCCCGACATCAGCTGCGGGCGCACGAGCGCGTCCTCCGCGCCGAAAACTCTCGCGTAAAGCGCCTCCAGCTTATCGCGCCCGTCGTCCGTATAGCCGTAGCCCGTCACCTCAAGAAAATCCGTTGTGGAAACGCGGCAATCGCGGAAGGCGGCAAGCACCTTTGCGGACCATTTCATGCAGTTTTCTTCAAGCTTTGCAAACACTTCTTTGCAATCCTGCTCGGCTCTCGCGGCAAGATCGATCACTCTTTGACTGAAATTATGTCCTTCGTACATTTTATATTCCTCACATTTTTTCTAATATGGAGGGAAGCTCGGAAAGCGTCCCGATCTCAAAGTCGGGCTGAATATCTCCCTTATTTTCAAGCCCCTTCGGGTTAAACCAAACCGTCTTGATCCCCGCGGTCTTTCCGCCCTTGATATCCGAGGTCAGGCTGTCACCGACGATGACGGCATTCTCTGCGGAGAAGCCCTCGATGGCTTTAAAGCAAGCGTCAAAATATTCCTTCGAGGGCTTGTTGAAGCCAACCTCCTCGGAAACGAAGCGGGCGGCAAAATACCGGGCGATCCCCGCCGATGCCACACGCCCCGCCTGCACGGCGGCTATGCCGTTCGTGGCAAGATACAGAGAATACTTCTTATACAGCATATCCAAAAGCGCCTCTGCGCCGGGGATAAAATAATGCCCCTGCGAAAGATAATTCTCATACACGGCGGGAGCGCGCTCCGCGCCCGTCGCGCCGATCGCCTCAAAGAAACGCTCAAAGCGCAAAAGGCGAAGCGCTCCGCGCGTGATCTCGCCGCGCTCAAGCGCCTCCCAGCAGCCCTTATTGATCTTGCTGTAAAGCGCCTTGTTCTCCGCCGTCGCGGGAATGGAAAACGCTTTGAGCGTCTTTTCTATCGCTACGTCCTCGGCCTTATGAAAATCGAGGATCGTATCATCCAGATCCAAAAATACGTATTTGATCATGTTGTCTTCCTTTTTTCGTAAACAGAGCCGCCGCAACCAATGCGGCGGCTGATATTTTATGCATTGCACACTTAAAAGGTTCCGTCTGCGCGGTGCTTTAAAATTTCAGCAAGGCTCGCTTTTTTCTCCGATGCTGTACGAGGGTACTGCGAGGAGAAATGCGGCGAGGATTGCAAAATTTTATTCATCGCACTATCATATTTCGGCTTCGCGGTTTTCAAGAGCCGCCAACGCTACGCGGAATGCCCTCGCGCCCGTAAGGCGTTCTTCCTCGCTCTCGGAGCGAAGAAGGGGCAGAAGCTTGCGGTAGACCTCGCCTGCGGCGTTCATATCTCTTTCAAAATGCTCTGCGCCGTAGAGCGGCATCGTCTTATCCACGAGATCAAAATAATAAAGACCGAATGCATCGTATTCCAGATTCTTCGGAACGAAAAAGCGCGGCGGGATATTGCCCACGAGCTGCACGCGAAGCGCGGTCTCCATGCCGTATCTCTTATCGGAGATCAGCCCCGTGATGCGGTTGATGATCTCGTTTCCGCTGTCCACGCCCGTGATATCGATCGTTTCGGTCACGAAGCGCATGCGGCCGAAGGAAAGCTTCTTGACGTCGATGGAAAGCTCGCCGTCTTGATAATCGACAACGATGAGGTTGGCACCGCCGATGCCTGCGTCCTCAAAGCCCGTGCATTCGAGAGCGCCGCAATAGCTGTAAATGCTCGAATCTCCGATCTTCATGAAATCCCCTGCCTCGTGGCGAGAGCCGAGGGCGTAATAATCCGCACCAAACTTCTTCAGCTCATTTTCGGAGAGAGGACAAATATCCGACTCGATGCTGCCGCCGAGATCGCCGTATCCACAGACGAGGTTGATGCGAGAGGCATCGTCCACCGTTTTCTCATACAGCGGGCTTTCGTTCATCGCATCGTTCATAAACGCCCAGCCGTACACCGTCACGTTGAACTGCTCGAAATCGAAGCGCGAAAGCGTATCCTTCGAGAAAACGTACACGTTCGAGGGAAGGCGGCCCGAGGTATAGATCGGGTTATTCTCATAGTAATCGGATTTACCGGGAGAGATGATAAACACGGTATCGGAGCAGTTACGGAATTCGCGGATCAGGACCTCCGCCGTGGTATTGGTGGCGTACCTGTTATCAAAAAGATCGCCGCTGATCAGCACCACGTTTACGCCGCGATCGCGCACGTACTGCATCATGCGCATGAAGGAGGTGCGTAGCTCTCTGCGCCTCTCGTCGCATTTCTCTGCCGTAAGTCCCACCGTGGGCGTGTCCAAATGGATATCCGAGCAATGCAGAAACCGAAGATGCGTATTTTTACTGTTTTCGCTCATGCGTTTTCACATCCTTTTCTCCGGCCGAGGCCGAAAATTGTGTTTTTATCTTTAAATTATAATTATTATAACATTTTTATTTTCGTTTTGCAATTGTTTTTGCAAAAAAACTTACAAAATCTATTGCAAGAAGAGAAAAAATGTGATAAAATAAGGTTACAAAAAACAAGGCAGAAATTTTGGAGGTACTGTCATGCTGAATTTAGCGTGCAGAAATACGGCAAAGCTCGTGCGAGCCAAGGTGGACAGCGACAACGTGCGTCTCGGCCGTTTATTCACAAAAAAGGACACCGCGCGGCGCATGGCGGCGATGTTCGACCTCAATGCGGAGAGCAACGCCTGCACCATTCTCGACCCCGGCGCGGGTACGGGCATCCTTTCGGCGGCGCTGATCGAGCGCATCTGCAAGGAAGCGCCGCGGTGCAAGCAGATCTTCCTCACCTGCTATGAAAGCAATACGGACTTTTTGCCCATGCTGAAGGACAACCTTGAGCGCATTCGCAAAAAATGCCGCCACGACTACGACGTGCGCCTCTTCGTCACCGTGTACGAGGAAAACTACGTCACCCAGTCGAAGGAGCACTACACCATGCATTTCTTCTCGCGCGTGGAGGATACCTTTGACTATATCATTTCCAATCCCCCGAAGGAGCTTTACGAGAAGGGCTCCGAGGAGGCGAATGCCATCGGCGGCATCAGCACCGTGAAGGCGCACAGCGCGCTGGTGTTTGCCGAGACCGCAAAGCGGCATCTCGATGAGGGCGGTCAGCTCGTTATCATGATGCCGACCACGATCGCATCCGCCACCGAGCAACGCCCCTTCCGCCTTTCGCTCTTCGGTGCTATGCCCCTGACGGCGGTGCATCTTTTCATCGGCAAGCAGAAGAACGAGCGCCGCGCCGTTCCGCTCAAAAAGGAATGCATCCTCGCGATGCGTAAGGGCGAAGCCCCCGAAAAGGTGCAGATCTACGCATCGGCAGATCACGGCGCACATACGAACGCACTTCCCCTGCTTGACTACGGCTTCGTCGTTGACAAGGAAGGCCGCGGACTGACGCTGCCCAAGAGCGTGGAGGATGCAAAGATCGTGCACTACATTTCGGATTTCCCCGAAACGCTCGACAGCCTGGGGCTCAAGATGCGAACGGGACTCGTGCTCGATAATCGCTCGGGCGGTATGCTCTTCAACGATCCCGTGAAGGGAACGATCCCCCTCATTCGCCCCGCCGCCATCGAAAGAGGCATGGTGCATTTCCCTGCCGCCGTGCCAAAGCAATACATTGCGCCGCTTTCGCAAAGCCTCTTCCAGCCCAACAAAAATATGATCATGATCAAGCGCGTGCCCGCCAAGCGTGACGAGCGCTTCGTGAATGCGGGCGTGCATCTTTCCTCTCGCATGCCGACCTACCGCTTCATCAGCACGCACAACAAGCTTAACTTCATCGATACGAAGGAAAAGGGCGGCGAGATCTGTGCAAGACTGCTTTACGGTCTTTTCGCGCTTCTCAACTCCACGATCTACGATCGCTATATTTCCATCGTTTCAAAATCCAAGCAGATCAACGCCAAGGAGTTTTCGGATCTGCCGCTCCCGCCCCGCAACATCATTGAAAATATGGGTATGCGCCTTCTCGAGCTTCGCGCCACCGACGTGCGTACTTGCGACTCTATTGTAAACCCAACTTTACATATTAAGGAAAGATGATCCAAAAGAATGAAAAAACAAGAGCGAGGATACCCGTCGGGATATCCTCGCTTTTTCTATTCTTTTTTCAGTGCTTGTGCTATGCTTTTTACTCTTCTTTTCGCTATGCTGGCGGCTATAGCTTTGCCGTATTTTGCAAGCTTTTTGCTGTGATTTGAAAAGCTTTATCTTACCTTGCATCCAGCCCTTTTATATTTTAGACGATGCCTTTGACTATACTTTTGCTTTGGATCCTTGCTTTATTTGACGACATAGTTTTCGGTGCCGCCGGTATAAAAGACCTCTCCGTTTTGCAAGATCCAGACCGCCTCATAGCCGTCAAGACTTTCAATGAGCGCCTCGCCCGCTTCTTTTTCCATGACAAAAAGCGCGGTGCTCAAGGCATCGCAAATCCCGCTGTCCTTACCGCGCACGGAGACCGAAACGAACCTTTCTGCGGGGCGCGCACTTTCGGGATCGATCAAATGATGATAACGCTTGCCCTCGATCTCAAAATAGCGAAAATAACTGCCCGAGGTGACCAAGGCGCAATCATCCAGCGATAAAAGAAGCGCGTAATTTCCGAGCGCATCCTGCAAGGGATCGTGGATACCCGAGGTGAAGGGCACGCCGTCCCCACGGTTTCCGATCACGCGCAGATTGCCGCCGAAATCCAAAACGAAGCCGTCCCTTACGCCGCATTCCCGAAGATACTCCGCCACGCGCTCTGCGGCATAGCCCTTGCCGAAGGCACCGACGTCTAAGGACGCCGCGGGATCCTTGATATACGCCGTGCCGTTCTCCCGATCCAAAACGAGGCTTTCGATCGCGGTATGCTTTTTCGCCTCGGCAAGCGCCGCCTCCGAGGGGAGCGCCGCGGCACCGTCCTGCGCGTTTTCCCGCGCAGTGTTCCAAAGCGAGGTAACGGACCCCATCATAACGTTCATATACCCGCCCGTGACCTCATGCAGTGCCACCGCGGTGCAAAGAAAATCAAAAAGCCTCGAATCGATCGGCACGGGCACACCCTTACCTGCCGCCAGATTGACCGTGCGAAGATTGTTCATCCCCGCATACTCGTGATATATATCAAAGAGCCTGTGATAGGTGGATATTTCCTTCTCTGCCCCCTCGGCATAGCTTTCAAAATCCGCACGCGCCATAGAGGTGGCAGAGAGAGTGATGACCGTATCAAAATATTGATAATAGCTCACCTCTCTCGATCGCGAGCAGGAAGAAAGCGAAAGAGTCACTGCGGCAAAAACAAGAAGAAATGCACCGATTCTTTTGAGCATTGGACAACTTTCCTTTACATTTTTCATTTTTATAAGGAAAAAAGCGCTTTATATATCGAGGGTAGCTCAAGTCAAAAGGCTCGAGCTACCCTCTTATTTATTGCTTAAGAAAAATTACTTGTTGTAGAACTCAACGAGGTTAACAAGTTTCTCGTACTTCGCCTTTGCGGTTGCCTCTGCCTTTGCAAACAGCTCCTGTGCTCTCTCGGGGAACTGCTGTGCAAGACGGGTGTAACGCGCCTCGTTTGTGATGAAGTCCTGATAATTTCCGGTAGGCTCCTTGGAATCGAGGGAGAAGGGATTCTTGCCCTCTGCCTTCAATGCGGGATTGAAGCGGAACATATGCCAGTAGCCGCTCTCCACAGCCTTCTTCATCTCTGCCTGGCAGTTTGCCATACCGCCCTTGATGGAGTGCATCTCACAAGGAGCGTAGCCGATGATGAGCGAGGGTCCGGGATATGCCTCAGCCTCGGCAATTGCCTTCAGCGTCTGATTCATATCAGCGCCCATAGCGATCTGTGCAACGTAAACGTAGCCGTAGGACATAGCGATCTCTGCAAGGTTCTTCTTGCCGATTGCCTTACCTGCCGCAGCGAACTGCGCTACCTGACCGATGTTGGAGGCCTTGGAAGCCTGTCCGCCGGTATTGGAGTAAACCTCGGTATCGAATACCATTACGTTTACGTCCTCGCCGGATGCAAGCACGTGGTCAAGACCGCCGAAGCCGATATCGTATGCCCAACCGTCACCGCCGAAGATCCAAACGGCCTTCTTGGAGAGGTACTGCTTCTCGGCAAGGATCTTGGGAGCCACGGGGCATCCTGCCTTCTCTGCCTTTTCAAGCTCTGCAACGAGTGCCTTGGTAGCCGCCTCGTTTGCCTTACCGTCATTCTTGGTTGCGAGGTAGTTCTCGGCAGCCGCCTTAAACTCGGCGGAAGCCTTCTCGGACTGCGCCATTTCCTCAACCATGCCGATCAGCCTCTCGCGGATCGTCTTCTGACCGACGTACATACCGAGACCGTGCTCTGCGTTATCCTCGAAGAGGGAGTTTGCCCAAGCGGGACCGCGGCCGCTTTCCTTATTTACGGTGTAAGGCGTTGCGGGAGCGGAGCCACCCCAAATAGAGGAGCAGCCGGTAGCGTTGGAGATATACATTCTCTCACCGAAGAGCTGGGTGATAAGACGAGCGTAAGAGGTCTCTGCACAACCTGCACAAGAGCCGGAGTACTCAAGCAGAGGCTGCTTGAACTGGGAGCCCTTCACGGTGGTGGCAACGAGCTCGCTCTTTTCGGAAACGGATGCAACCGCATAGTCGTATGCAGCCTGCTGGAACAGACCCTGTGCCTGTGCCACCATGGTAAGAGCGGACTTGGGAGCGGCAAGCTTTGCAGCTTCCTTTGCGGCCTTCTTGGGATCGTCCGGATACTGCTCCTTGCAAGCGGCGGTAGCATCCTTCAGAGCCTTCGCGGTTACGGGACAAGCCTTCACGCAAAGCGTGCATCCCATACAGTCGAGCGCGCTGACGCCGATCATGAATTTATAGTTGGTCTTAAGAACGGGCTTCGCGGTGAACTTTGCATCTGCGGGAGCGGCAGCAGCCTCCTCCTCGGTCATAGCAAAGGCGCGGATACAAGCGTGGGGACAAACGAACGCACAGTTGTTACACTGAATGCAGTTTGCCTCGTTCCAAAGCGGAACGGTTACGGCAACGCCGCGCTTCTCATAAGCGGCAGAGCCCTGGGGGAAGGTGCCGTCGGCATATTTCGCGAAGGTAGCAACCGAGAGGCTGTCACCCTTCATTGCGCCAACGGGCACAACGATGTCGTTAACGAAATCAACGAGGTCGGCTCTCTTGCCGCTTACCTTTGCTGCGGGAGCAGTCTCGCCTGCATTTGCCCATGCGGCGGGAACTTCGATCGCATTCAGCGCGTCCTTACCTGCATCGATCGCGGCGTAGTTGAGGTCAACGATCGCCTGTCCCTTCTTGATATAGGACTTGTATGCAGCCTTTTTCATATACTCGATCGCTTCGTCGATGGGAAGGATCTTCGCAAGGGTGAAGAATGCGGACTGAAGCACGGTGTTCTTAACCTTTGCGTTACCGAGGTCGATCGCGATCTTGGTTGCGTTGATGGTGTAGAACTTAATGCCGTTCTTTGCGATATAGGTCTTCACGGATGCGGGAAGGTGCTGATCCAGCTCCTCTGCGCTCCAGGGGCAGTCAAGCAGGAAGGTACCGCCGGGCTTGACGTCGGAGATCATATCGTACTTGGTAAGATATGCGTTGTTGTGGCAAGCAACGAAATCTGCCTTATTGATATAGTAAGAAGCCTTGATGGGGCTGTCACCGAAGCGCAGGTGCGAGATGGTGATACCGCCGGTCTTCTTGGAGTCATACTGGAAGTATGCCTGAATGAACTTATCGGTGTGGTCACCGATGATCTTGATGGAGTTCTTGTTTGCACCAACCGTACCGTCACCGCCAAGACCCCAGAACTTGCACTGGATCATATCCACGGGAGCCGTATCGGGAGCCGCCTCCTCTGCAAGAGAATGGCCGGTCAGATCGTCCACGATACCGATGGTGAAGTGTGCCTTGGGCTTGTCCTCTGCGAGGTTCTTATAAACCGCGAAGATGGAAGCGGGCGTGGTATCCTTCGAGCCGAGACCGTAACGGCCGCCGACAACGCGAACACCGCTGACACCCTCTTCGTTGAGAGCCGCGATCACGTCAAGATACAGAGGCTCGCCAAGCGCGCCGGGCTCCTTGGTTCTGTCAAGAACGGCGATCTTCTTACATGTTTCGGGAATAGCCTCAGCAAGCTTAGCAGCTACGAAGGGTCTGTAGAGACGAACCTTTACGAGACCAACCTTCTCGCCTGCCGCGAGCATATAGTCGATAACTTCCTCTGCTACGTCGCAAACAGAGCCCATCGCAACGATCACGCGCTCTGCATCGGGTGCGCCGTAGTAGTTGAAGAGCTTATAATCGGTACCGAGCTTCTCGTTTACCTTGCCCATGTACTCCTCAACGATCGCGGGAAGCGCATCGTAGTAGGGGTTACACGCCTCTCTGTGCTGGAAGAAGATATCTCCGTTCTCAGCAGAGCCGCGAAGCGCGGGCTTCTCGGGATTCAGGGAGCGATCGCGGAATGCCTTAACGGCATCGAAATCCACCATATCGGCAAGATCCTTATAATCCCAAGCGGCAACCTTCTGGATCTCGTGAGAGGTACGGAAGCCGTCGAAGAAGTTAAGGAAAGGAACTCTTCCCTTAATGGTTGCAAGGTGAGCAACGGCACCGAGATCCATGATCTCCTGCGCGTTGGTCTCCGCCATCATGGCAAAGCCGGTCTGGCGGCATGCGTATACGTCGGAATGGTCACCGAAAATGTTAAGCGCGTGGGAAGCTACGCATCTTGCGGATACGTGGATCACGCAAGGAAGCAGCTCTCCTGCGATCTTATACATATTGGGAATCATAAGAAGCAGACCCTGCGACGCGGTGTAGGTGGTGGTGAGAGCGCCTGCGGCGAGAGAGCCGTGTACGGTACCGGCGGCGCCGGCCTCGGACTGCATCTCCACAACCTTTACGTTCTGGCCAAAGATGTTCTTGGCGGGCGCGCCGAAGATGTTTTTATCGGACGCCGACCAGGTGTCGGTCACCTCTGCCATAGGGCTGGAAGGGGTGATGGGGTAGATAGCGGCAACTTCCGTGAACGCATACGATACGTGTGCGGCGGCAGTGTTACCATCCATAGAAATTTTCTTTCTTTCTACCATTGGTTTTTCCTCCATATATGAATTAATTTAATAAGCATTTTATTCGGTGCGATCCAGCACCAAAGCTTATTATAACACAAAACATTACGAAAGTAAATATATACATATAAAAAAAATATATTTTTTAAGGATTTTCGGTATTTTCCCGCCGCCGCGCGCGAGGCAGATGAAAAAAACGGCTTTTTTTACGTTTTTTGCCGCGAAAAGCCTCGTACCGACTTGACAAAGCGGCGGTGCGGTTGTATAATTAAAAGATGAAAATGAACTCTCGAAAGGACCTTTTTTATGAACGGCGATAAGAAAACCGTATTCTCCGGGGTGCAGCCCTCGGGCAACCTCACCATAGGAAATTATCTGGGCGCGATCAAAAACTTCTCGCGCTTTTCCGATGAATATAAAACCTTCTACTGCGTGGTGGATATGCACGCGATCACCGTGCGCCAGGTACCCGCAGAGCTTCGCCGCCGCACCTACGAAACGCTGGCTCTTTACATGGCATGCGGCCTCGATGAAAAGAAGAATACCCTCTTCGTGCAGTCGCACGTGCCCGCGCACGCAGAGCTTGGCTGGATCCTCGATTGCTACACGATGCACGGCGAGCTTTCCCGCATGACGCAGTTTAAGGATAAAAGCGCGAAAAACGCACAGAATATCAATGCGGGCCTCTTCACCTACCCCACCCTGATGGCGGCCGACATCCTTCTTTACCAGACCGACCTCGTCCCCGTCGGCATCGACCAAAAGCAGCACCTTGAGCTTGCGCGCGACATCGCCATGCGCTTCAATCAAATTTACAGCGATACCTTCACCGTGCCCGACGGATATATCCCAACCGATACGATGAAGATCATGTCGCTCGCCGCACCGACGCAGAAGATGTCCAAGTCCGACGAGAATGCAAACGCCGTGGTCTATATCCTCGATTCCAAGGACGATATGATCCGCAAATTCAAAAAGGCAGTGACCGACTCGGAAGCCGAGGTGCGCTACGCGCCCGGCAAGGACGGCGTCAACAACCTGATGACGATCTACCGCGCCTTCACCGGCAAGAGCTACGAGGAGATCGAAAGAGATTTCGCCGGCAAGGGCTACGGCGAATTTAAGCTTGCCGTCGGCGAAGCGTGTGCCGATGGGCTTGCTCCCGTGCGCGCAGAGTTTGACCGCCTCATGGCAGACAAGGCATTCCTCGAATCCGTTATGAAAAACGGCGCAGAGGAAGCGGTGTACTACGCAAGAAAAACCATGTCCAAGGTAAGAAGAAAGATTGGTTTTGTAAATTAATATTTACATATTAAAAGAAAGACAGTGGAAGAGAGGTTGACTATCTCTTCCACTTTTTTATTGCCAATGAAATATTTATTCTTCTTTTTTGTTGCGTTTTTTTTCTCCGCAGCCCTCATGCCCATCGCGCGCCGCGCGGGGCTCGTGCTCGGTGCTCTGGACATTCCGGACACCGGCCGCCACCGCCACAAAAGGCCGACGGTGCGCTTCGGCGGCGCGGGGATCTTTCTTTCCTTCTTTCTCTGCACGCTTCTTTTTTGCCGCCCGCTCGGGAAAACGGCGGCCGCGCTTTTGCTTGGCGGCGGCATCATTTTTCTTTGCGGCGTGCTGGACGACACGCGCGGACTCTCGCCGCCGGCAAAGCTTATTTTTCAGCTGATCGCCGCCCTCGCCGCTCTGCCCGTGCTCGGCATTCCCGCCGAATTTTCCTTGCTTTCATTCTCACTTCCCTTGCCCCCGCTTCTCGGCTACGGCTACGGCATTTACCGCTTTCTTCTCTATATGAACGGCGTGAATTTCACCGACGGGATCGACGGACTCTGCGCCTCTTCCTCCATCGTTGCGCTTTTTGCCTTCGGGGCCGTCTTTTTTTATCACGGCATGTCAGACGCGGGCATCCTTGCCTTTTTGCTTCTTTTCTGCCTGCTCGGCTTTCTCCCCTTCAATCTGTCCCCCGCCTCGCTTTTCATGGGGGACTCGGGCGCGCAGCTGCTCGGATTTTCGCTCGCCGTCTTTGCCATGACGCCGATCGGGGGAAGGCTCTGCACGGAATTTTCCTTTTTTCTTGCCCTTCCCGCGATCGACACCTTCGTTTCGGTGGGGCGGCGCATTCTGCAAGGAAAAAGCCCCTTTCGCGCGGATCGCGGCCACCTGCATCATCTGCTTTTGCGGGCGGGGCTTTCGCCGAAAAGGGCTTGCAAAATTCTCGTATTCTTTTCTATGGGAGCGGCGGCCGTTGGGCTTCTTCTTTTATTGCCGCCCGCATAGATCATACACCGAAAAAGTCTTGTAATATCCGCAATCAACGCGCGGTATCGTCGCGGTATTTGGGCTGAATATGGTAAAAATCCAAAAGGCAGATCAAGATCAGAGCCGTGAGCCCCGCCGTAAAGCCGCCGTTATAAAGCACGAAGCCGCCGTGCATCTCGGCGGTCACCGTGCAAATGGTTGCGCCGAGGAAGCCCGCCAGCATGCCGAAGCGCTTGCCGTATTTTCCCGCGAAGGGGCAAAGTCCTGTAGCGAACGCAAATCCGTTCACGTAGCTCTGCGTGCCGAGCGTCCATGCCACGGGGCGGCCAAGTGCCACACATCCGAGCGCGCAAAGCGCGAAAAGCGAAAAATATCCAAGGGCGATCGGCGCGATATTACGCACGTGCTGACCGTCCGCCGAGAAAGAGAGTGCCGCAAACACGACACCGACCGTCGGCCCCGTGAAGCACGCCGCGGCGGGCAAGCCCGGGATCAAAAGCGGAAGCGCAAACACGGCGTTGAGATATGCGAGCAAAGCAAGACCGTATACGCCGAAATTCACAAAGCAGAGCGGCACGCCCATCAGATGATAGAAATCCGTTCCGCGGCCGCTGGCGCGGATCAGATCGCGGTAGCCGCGAAAGCTTTTTCCATTCAGGAAAAAGCCAAGCAAAAGGGCCGTGGCGAAGAGAAAAGCAAGACAGCCCTCGGCAAAAAGCCCCTCGGCGCAAAAGAGTGTCGGCTTCGGTGCATTCTCCGTCAGGGACGGTGCGGGCGCGGGGATCCCGAGGCTCGGATACAAAAACGAATAAAGGAAAAGGCCGAGAAGACCGAGCGCAAGCCCTGCCTTATACATATTGTAGCCGCGGTGCATAGCCGAGGTTCCGGGAAGGACCGCGGGGGCAAAGAAGCCCGAAAAGATCGAAAGCAGAACCGAAAGCACAAGACCGATCACCGAGAAGCCGAGCGCATCCCGATCCGGCAAGGGATAAGCGAAAAGCAGATCGCTCACGAACGGGGCAAGCGCGGTGCAAAAGAGCATCAGATGTGCATTCTCCGCAATACTGCAACGGCGCACGAGGCAATACAGAAGCACGCCGAGCATCGGCAGCCAAAGATTGAGAAAATTGAGTCCGTAAAAGCCGTGTGCCACCACCAAAAGATAAGCGGCAACCGCCGTTGCGTTGACGGGCATTTTGGAAAGAAGGATCACCGCGTTGGCGATCAGACCGCAAACGCCGACGTTAAAGAAGGTGACCGCAATGCCCGCAAGCGCAAAATAATCCGTCACCAATCGGCTCGGCGCGCACAGCATGCGAAAAAGCGAGGGAAAGAAATCCCCTTCCTTTAAGATAAGATGCGCGCAAAGCGAGCAAAGCAGGAAATACGCGCTCAAAAAAAGCAAGAAGCAAAGCATGCGAACGTCATCTTGCGTGCGCTGTGCTTCATTTTTATTTTTTTCTGTCATTTTTTCACTCCGTTTTTGACGTACCTTAATATTTTACTACGATTTCTTAAAAAAATCAAGAGGAAAACGACAGTTTTTGCGCTTCGTTCCGTTATGATAAAAAATCCGCGTTTTCGCTGTCAAGATCCGTACAAAAAAGCGAGGAAGAAAACCGACTTCAATTTTTTTTGAAAAACCTCTTGACAAACGCCGAGGAATTTGTTATAATAACTTTCGTCCGTAACGGATATAGGTTGCTGCTATGGCTCAGTTGGTAGAGCACATCCTTGGTAAGGATGAGGTCCCCAGTTCGAATCTGGGTAGCAGCTCCAAAAAGAAAAACACCCTCGCAATAGCGGGGGTGTTTCTCTTTTCAGCGCCGCTCCCCATCAATTCTCACCGGGTTTTTGCGCTTTGCGCAAAATCCAGTTCGGTTACCCCGCCCGAAGATCGGGGTGCTTGCACACCAGGCGCAGGGCGTGGGTATTTTCGCCTTTGGCGAATACCTGGGTAGCAACGCCCAATAGGGGTGCTTTTTTCATTTCTTGGAGCTGCTACCTTCGATACAAACCGGGTTTTTGCGCCATTGGCGCAAAATTCAGTTCAGGTAGCCGTAAGAGAGTCGAACGCACAAGCCCTACGGCGATAACTTTCCGCCGTTTTTGCCGTATTTCTCCTCATAAAGTCAGCACTTGACTTCGTCAAAATCCGACAAAATCAACCGAAAATTTATTTGCCGTATGGTGCGAAGCAGTTTCGAAGTAGCGGATTTTTTCATAGACGAGCCAATTTTTTTGAGAAATATGCGGATATTTAAGAA
>JAFVQL010000027.1 GCA_017504785.1 Clostridia bacterium
GAAAGCGGTCGGGGAGGGGGCGGGGCGTAGCGGGACGGATATCCCCACGGCTACGCACTCACAAACAAATTTTAGAAAAATCAAATCGAGGATTTGATTTTTCGTAGTTTTGAAGATACGATGTCAGCCGTCACGCTCGCGTGTAAGGATGATATCGGAGCTTCAAAACCGATAAAACGCCCGCGTTTTATCGAAAATTTGTGCCGACTCTGCACAAACCAAGCGATTAAAAGTTTTTGCGGAGCTTTTTTCAAAAAGCGACAATCCAAATCCACTAACTTTTCATACCAAAACCATTTAGCCGCTTTTTCTTTGACCAAGCAGGCACAAAGAAAAAGCTATGGAAAAAGAAATGCCGTATTCGGCTACGCGCCGGGCGCCTACTTTTGAAAAAGTAGGCAAAACATCAGCGCGAAGCCGCATCACCACTTATAAAGCTCCTTTTTGACACGCACGGCAACGACCGAAAGATCGTCGTCGGGAATATCGCTCTCCGCTCTCGCGCGGCGGACGATCCTCTCCGCTATCCTCTGCGGCTCCTCATCTGCAAGCGCAGGATCCTTGAGCATATCCGTAAGATACGAAAGCTCCTCCCCCTGCCCCATCGCACCGTCGCTGACCATAATTATCACGTCCCCGTCCTCGCAGGCAAGCTCTATCTGCTTTGCATCGATGGAGCGCAGTATTCCAATAGGAAAGCTCTGTGAGGTGAGCTTGAACACATTCCCCCTTCTTATCACGAACGTGGGCGCGGCGCCGCTCTTATACAGTGTCAGCATTCCCGAATACAGGTCGAGCTGCAAAAGATCGACCGTTGCCGAGCATTCAAGCTCGCTCCTCACACCCTCCGCGCGCAGAACACTGTTGAGCATCCGCAATGACGTCTCCATCCTGTTGCCCGCATCGAGCATATTTCGCAAAAACACGTTGCAGGTCTCACTTGCAAACGCCGCTCTCTTGCCCGTCCCCATTCCGTCGCTTATGAGCGCGTAAAGATAATCATTCTTGTTTTCAAATATGCTGACCGTGTCGCCGCATACCTTCTCTGCCTTGCTCGCGGAAACGGCAAACGCGCTCTTCGCCGAAAAAGCTCTTTTTGCCTCGGCGTACATATTCACACTTCCAAATCCAAGCTCAAAGATCGGCTCCGAAAGAGATACCTCGCACACACCCTCGATCTCCTCAATAAGATTGCTCACATCCTCCGCCTTATCCGAAAGATCGAGCGAGCGCGCAAGGATCTTGAGCTTTCTCTTTCCCCACACAAGCACGTCCTTTTCACCGTATCCGCCGTCCGCGATAACGCGCGCGATCCTCTTTGCAAGAGCCGTATCACCCTTAAATTCCTCCTCGTTCTCGCTTATGGCATCATTCAGAATCTTTGAGATCGCATCGTAATCGAGCGCGAATATCTCGGTCTTTTCGTTTCTTAACGCCTTTTTTGTGGCAATACCGCAAGCACGGTTCACTTCTTTTACAAGCTCCCCCGCCCTGCCGCAGCGCTTTATAAAGGCCTCGGGGAGCTTTTTTTCCTCAACCGTTCCAACCGCGTGAAGCTGAACGGTCATCCTTTTCATCACGTCAAGCGTTGCGCCGTATTCTGCGCCATAGCAGATGTCCCTGTTTTCACAGCCCTCGCAAATACCGTCAAAGCTGTCCTCGCAGATCCTTTTTAAGTCGAGCGCGGTCGGCCTTTTCAGTTTCGAGGAAAGATTGTAAAAAATCTCGGAGAGCGCGGAAAACGAATCCGAGATCGCTCGTAGCCTTTCCTCCTGCGTGGCGGCTCTCTGCTCCGCTATAAGCTCGCTCGCACGCGGTGCGGTAAAAGTAACGCGCTCCTCGGCAGACTCAAAAAATCTGCGCACGTCCTCAAAAAAGCCTATCCTATCCGCCACACAGAAGATCATCGTCGAAGCAAGAAGCGAAGGAAAGACCGTGCCAAGCGCGGAAAAGCCCTCTGCATATATGCCCCAGATCAGCCCCGAAATGCACGCCGCCACGCCCGCACCAAATCGCGATAGCTTGTATAGGGATGAATACGATAGAGCGCAGAGCGCAAGCATGGGCGCGTAAGAGAGTGAGCAGGAGATACCGAGAACAAGCCCCGCCGCCGTGCCGTATAGCGCACCCCTCTTGCAAAAATACAGAGTGGCAAGCACTCCTATAAGCAAGGAGACGGATATTCCCGCCGCGCTTAAGTCTCCGAGTGCGAACACCAGCGAGCTCAAAAGAAGCGCACAGGATGCAAGATAGAACCTCTCCTCTGTGGGAGTCAGCGCAAACGCGCGTCCCATTTCCCTTTTTTTAGCCGTGATAGTGAAATATTTGCTGAAAAGAAGCGTCGCCACGGGCGTCAAGACTATGTAAAATATAGTGCCGAAAAGATCGTAAAAACGAAATCCGCCCGCAACTATGTTCCATAGTCCGACAGTAAAGCCGCCTATCGCCGCGCTCATCGTCCGCAGATAAGGATGCTCGGAAAATAATTTAGAAAACAAGCCGAAAATGCCAATATTTTTCCAATTTATATCATTTTTTTGCGTTTTTTCTTCGTTTTTCTCAATAAAAATTTTCGTGATCAACCGCAAAAAAACTATCAGGCACGCGCCCAAAAGCCTCTGCGGCGAAAAGCTCGCTCCCGCAAATGAGGATAGGATCGCGCCGAGAAAAATATATGGAGTCTCCCCTCCCGCCGCCGATAA
>JAFVQL010000003.1 GCA_017504785.1 Clostridia bacterium
AATTTCGTCGTCCCGCAGACGGTGCTTTTGTGAGTGGGCTTGGAAATTTTGCCGATCTTGTTCGTTTGCGCTCTCACCGAAGTCGTCTGCGGCTTCGCTCAAACGCAATCAAATGCGCTTAAAATTTCGTCGCCCCGCAGACGGTACTTTTGCGAGTGGGGCTTAGAACTTTTGCCGTCTTTGCTCGGTTGGGCTCTCACCGTAGCCATCTACGGCTTCGCTCACACTCAACCAAATACGCCTAAAATTTCGTCGTCCCGCAGACGGTACTTTTGCGAGTGGGGCTTAGAACTTTTGGCGTCTTTGCTCGGTTGGGCTCTCACCGTAGTCGTCTGCGGCTTCGCTCAAACGCAACCAAATGCGCTTAAAATTTCGTCGTCCCGCAGACGGTGCTTTTGTGAGTGGGCTTGGAAATTTTGCCGATCTTGTTCGTTTGCGCTCTCACCGTAGCCATCTACGGCTTCGCTCACACGCAACCAAATACGCCTAAAATTTCGTCGTCCCGCAGACGGTACTTTTGCGGGTGGGGCTTAGAACTTTTGCCGTCTTTGCTCGGTTGGGCTCTCACCGTAGCCATCTGCGGCTTCGCTCAAACGCAACCAAATGCGCTTAAAATTTCGTCGTCCCGCAGACGGTGCTTTTGCGGGTGGGGCTTGGAAATTTTGCCGATCTTGTCCGTTTGCGCTCTCGTCAAAGTCGGCTAAAGACTCGTGCGCCAACACCGCGCAATCAAAAGGCTGAAAGTTCGTCATGGATCTTTCAGCCTTTTATTGATTCAATTATTTATTCAAAAAGCGGGCGGATCTGCCTTTCCTCAAGGGCAGCGGCAAGCGCATCAGGGATGCGCGAGAAATCCGCGACCAGGGAGTGAGGCTTGCTCTTGGGATCGTCCTGCTTGAGGGGGACGAGGTACACGCGCTTTCGCACGAGAAGGGTGGCGATGTTTCGCAGATTTTGTGAGAGGGAATCGTTGGATGCGAGGGCGATCACGGTGGGACGGTCGCACCGCAGATGCGCCTTGGCCGCCATGGTGACGGCGGTGTCCGTGATGCCGCTTGCGATCTTCGCAAGCGTGTTGCCCGTGCAGGGGGCGATGATCAGGGCGTCAAGCGGCGTTTTCGGGCCGAGCGGCTCGGCATCCGCGATCGTGTGGATCACCTCTTTGCCCGTGATGCGCTCGGCTTCGGCGGCGAAGTCTGCCGCTTTGCCAAAGCGCGTGTCCATCGTATAGACGTGCTCGCTCATAATGGGCTGCACGTCCCATCCTGCTTCCGCGAGCGCGGCAAGCTGCTCCATGGATTTTTTCAGCGTACAGAAAGAGCCGCAAAATGCATATCCTATCATAGTGTCTTCCTTTCGTTTTCGGTTTCAAAGAAGCGCAAAACGGCGCGAGCGAGTGCAAGGCCGCCGCTTTCATAGGTCACCTTGGCGGGCAGGGCAGAGAGCTGTCGCACCGCGACACCCTCGCCGACAAACGGTGCTGCCGCTAAATTCCAAAGCGGGCAGGGCGGTGCGTTTTCCTTCGTGAAGACCTTGGCGGGGGCGGTCTGGATCAGAAGGTCGATTCCCGAAAGGTCAATTGCCTCGCCCGCCTCGTAGCGGATGGGGCGGCTCTCGATCCCCGCCTCACCGAGGGCGGCGCGCGTTTCCTTTCGCCCCGTGAAGACGCGAACGCGCGCGCCGAAAAAAAGAAGCATACGGCAAAGCGCTTGCCCGATGCGTCCGTATCCGATGATGCCGACCGAAAGATCGGCGGGGGCGCGCGGCAGGGAGAGGATATATCCGAGGGTGATCTCGGCGGTGAGAGTTGCGTTTTCCCCGATAAAGCCTTCGTCCCCTTCGGCATTGAAGAGGTGCGCGCCGCGCGCGCGGATAGCCTCCGTGAGCGGCGGTGGCGGCGCATACGCACAAACGAGGTCGCCGCTTTGCAGAGCGCCCAAAAGTGCGCGCTCTACGCCTTCGTCCGCCCGTGTCGGAATGGGTAAAATATGGATGCGCCGACCGTCTTGCTTTTTTTCAAGTGCCGCCTTTGCGGCGGCGATCCGCGCATCGCCGTTGTAGGTAAAAACCGTCATAGCTGTCAATGCTCCGTTGGGCTTTCGCCCGAGCGTGTATTCGGAGTGCGCGGGCAATGAAAAGCGAAGGGCGCAAGCTCTTTTTACGATCGCGGAAAACGCGATGACCGGGGCGGCTTCGCTCTCGCTTGACAATGAATAGGCACTCCTATTATATTCTATGTAAATGCACACAAAACGCGCGCTTTTTTTCTTCTTATCCATATAGAAACAACAAAATTTTCGTTTTGATCTTAAAAACATATTTTTTCTCTTGACAGAATACAAGCATTCGTGTATAATTGTATACAAAGATACAGAAAGGGGATTTGCTATGCTTGAAATCTCATCTAAAACCAATCTTCTGGAGCAAAAGTCCTATAAGTATTCGCTTCAGGATATTCCCGAGCCGAATCTCTACCGCGAGATCTACCCCTATTCCGGCGTGCCGAAGATCGCCTTCAACCATCGCCGCGTTCCCATGGGTATGCCCGAGGATATTTGGATCACGGATACCTCATTCCGTGACGGACAGCAGTCTGTCGAGCCGTACACGGTGGAGCAGATCGTAGAGCTTTATAAGCTTCTTTCCAAGCTTGGCGGTCCGTACGGCATCATCCGCCAGACGGAGTTTTTCGTATACAGCGAAAAGGACAGAGAAGCGATCCGCCGCTGTCAGGATCTCGGACTTCGCTTCCCTGAGATCACCACGTGGATCAGAGCCAGCAAGGAGGATTTCAAGCTGGTGCGCGATCTCGGCATCCGCGAGACGGGTATTTTGGTTTCCTGCAGTGACTATCATATTTTCAAGAAAATGAAGATGACGCGCGGCGAGTGCATAAATTATTATCTGCAAACGGTTGCGGAGGCCTTCGAGGCAGGCGTCATGCCGCGATGCCACCTGGAGGATATCACGAGAGCGGATTTCTACGGCTTCGTCGTCCCCTTCGTAAACGAGCTGATGAAGATGTCTCAAAATGCGGGCATTCCCGTGAAGATCCGCGTGTGCGACACGATGGGCTACGGTGTGCCTTACACCGAGGTGGCTCTGCCCCGCAGCGTGCCCGGCATCATCTATGGCCTTCAGCATTATTCCGACGTGCCCAGCGAGATGCTGGAGTGGCACGGTCATAACGACTTTTATAAGGCGGTTGCCAATGCGTCTGCGGCTTGGCTGTACGGTGCTTCCGCCGTCAACTGCTCGCTTCTCGGCATCGGTGAGCGCACGGGCAATACGCCGCTTGAAGCCATGGTGTTCGAGTATGCATCTTTGCGCGGCTCGCTGGACGGCATGAATACCACGGCCATCACCGAGATCGCGGAGTTCTTCAAAAATGAGATCGGATACGAGATCCCCGTGATGACCCCCTTCGTCGGCAAAAACTTCAACGTGACCCGCGCGGGCATCCATGCGGACGGCTTGATGAAGGATCAGGAGATCTACAATATCTTCGATACCGAAAAGCTCCTTGCGCGCAAGCCCTCCGTTATGATCGGAAAGGCGTCGGGCCTTGCGGGCATTGCCTATTGGATCAACGATAACTATCGCCTTCCCCCATCCGAGGCGCTGACGAAGAAGAGCGACGTCGTGATCGCCCTCAAGGAGTGGATCGATAAGGAATATGCGGACGGAAGACAGACGAGTATTTCCACGGGTAAGCTGGAAGAGAAGATCGAAGAGCTTTCCGGTGGCCGTCTTCGCAGACTGTAAGTAAAGAAAGGTGTACAAAATGAATCATAAAACCGTATCTTTGGCCGATCAGGTCTTTGAAAGACTGGAAAACGATATCCTTCTCGGCAAATATCCGAGAGGCTCGTATCTCACGGAGCATGCGCTTGTGGAGGACCTCGGCGTCAGCCGTACGCCCATTCGGGAATCTCTGCGCCGCTTGGAGCAGGAGCATATCATCGAGGTCTCCTCGCGCGGCATTTTGGTCCTCGGCGTCACGCTGGACGATCTTGCGGATATCTACGCGATGCGCCTTCAGCTGGAGCCGATGGTAGTCGCGCGCGCCGCCGCCGTTGCAACCGACGAGGAGATCGCCGAGCTTCGCGAGACGCTCGAGCTTCAGCAGTATTACGTCGGTCGCCACGATTCCGACCGCATCAAATTTATGGACTCTAAATTCCACGAGCTTCTGTACCGTGCAAGCCACAGCACCGTGTTTTACGACACGCTCCTTCCCTTGCATAAGAAGGTGCAGAAATTCAGAAAGGCCTCGGTGGAAAACGAGAGCCGTGCCGATCGATCCTTCGCGGAGCACCGGGCGATCCTTTCCGCGATCGAAGCGCGTGATGCAGACGCTGCATACGCGGCAATGCAAGCGCACGTGGAAAATGCAAAAATGCACATCGTGAAGTGAGGAAGAAAAAATGGGACTTACACTAGCACAGAAAATTATTAAGGCGCACCTCGTTTCGGGCGAAATGAAGGTGGGCGAGGAGATCGCTCTGCGTATCGATCAGACCTTAACGCAGGATGCCACCGGCACGATGGCGTACCTTGAATTTGAGACCATGGGCATTGACCGCGTGCGTACCGAGCGCAGTGTAGCGTACATTGACCATAACACCCTGCAGTCCGGCTTTGAAAACGCGGACGATCACAGATACATACAGTCGGTTGCGAAAAAACACGGTATCTATTTCTCCCGTCCCGGCAACGGCATTTGCCATCAGGTGCATCTGGAGCGCTTCGGCATTCCCGGAAAAACGCTGATCGGCTCGGATAGCCATACCCCGACGGGCGGCGGTATCGGTATGCTCGCCTTCGGTGCGGGCGGCCTTGACGTAGCGGTCGCCATGGGTGGAGGCGCGTATTATATCACGATGCCGAAGATGATCCGCGTGAACCTCTCGGGTAAGCTTCGTCCCTTCGTGACCGCAAAGGACGTCAGCCTCGAGATCCTTCGCATTCTTTCGGTCAAGGGCGGCGTCGGCTCGATCATCGAGTGGGGCGGCGAGGGCGTGAAAACGCTTTCTGTTCCCGAGCGTGCCACCATCACCAATATGGGCACGGAGCTTGGTGCCACCACCTCGATCTTCCCCTCGGATGAGACCACCCGTGCGTTTCTTGCCGCAGAGGGAAGAGAAGGGGACTTCGTTGCGCTTGCCTCTGATCCCGACGCGGTGTACGACCGCGTGATCGACATCGATCTTTCCTCTCTTGAGCCGCTGATCGCGAAGCCCCACATGCCCGATAACGTCGTGAAGGTTTCTTCCTTGAAGGGCACGAAGGTGGATCAGGTCTGCATCGGCTCTTGCACCAACTCCTCCTTGCAGGATATGCTGAAGGTTGCCGCGCTTCTCAAAGGCAAGACCATCAAGGACAGCGTCAGCCTCTCGATCTCTCCCGGCTCGAAGCAGGTGCTCTCGATGCTGGCCGACTGCGGTGCGCTGGCAGATATGCTGGCGGCAGGTGCGCGCGTTCTCGAATGCGCTTGCGGTCCTTGCATCGGCATGGGCTTCTCTCCCAATTCCGCCGGCGTGAGCCTCAGAACCTTCAACCGTAATTTCGAGGGCAGAAGCGGCACCAAGGATGCGAAGGTCTACCTCGTTTCTCCCGAGTGTGCCGTTGCTGCGGCATTGACGGGCGAGATCACCGATCCCCGCCTGCTCGGTGAAATGCCCGCGATCGAAATGCCCGCCGCGTTCAAAATTGACGATAGTGCGGTGATCGCACCCGCCGCACCCGAGGAGGCGAAGTCGCTTTCGGTGCTTCGCGGCCCGAATATCAAGGAGTTCCCGAAGGCAAAGCCGCAGACCGACCGTCTGGATGCCACGCTGGTTTTGAAGGTTGGTGACGATATTACCACCGACCATATCATGCCCGCGGGCGCAAAGATCCTGCCTTACCGCTCCAACATTCCGTATCTTTCCAAGTTCTGCTTCGCCGTGTGTGACGATACCTTTGCCGAGCGCGCGCTCAAGGCAGGAGATTCGATTGTGGTCGGCGGTGTGAACTACGGTCAGGGCTCCTCGCGCGAGCATGCTGCCTTGGTGCCTCTGTATCTTGGTGTGCGCGCCGTGGTGGCAAAGAGCTTTGCCCGCATCCATGCGGCAAACCTGATCAATGCGGGCATTCTGCCTCTCACCTTTAAAAACCCTGAGGATTACGAGCTTCTTGACCGTGACAGCCGCCTCTCGATCGACGGCGTTTTTGCGGGAATGGAAACGGGCGAAATGCTCCTTACGGACGATAAGGGACACAAGATTGCGCTCACCTGCTCGTTCACCGAGCGCCAAAAGGAGATTCTGAAGGCGGGCGGCCTGCTTGCTTATACCAAAGGCTGATATGTAAATTTTTATTTGCAAAAAAAGAGATGTGCCGATCGGCGCACCTGCGATAAAGCAGGTGCGCCAACTCTATTCGCCTACGGCGAGTGATATGCACTTCGTGCGTGATATGTCCTTTGGACGTGATATGCGCTACGCGCGTTGGAAGACAGCGGCGAATAGAATATCACTGCGACCATCGGGAGCAATATCACTTTTGCGGAGCAAAAATATCACGCCGAGCTGTGCGAGGCATATCACTTCTCAACAATTGCCACCCGCAGAACACCGTAAGGTGTAACACACTATACCTTGTAGGCAAGGCGTGTGAAAAGGAGTACGAACAAAATTGTCCGTACTCCTTTTTCTTTGTTCGGTAGTTCAAAACCTGCTTTATGGTAGGAACCCTTCGGCACATCTCTTTTTTTTATGTTTTTAAACCCGGGCGCCCTTGTATTTTTTACAGAACGTCTTTTCTAAAAAGCTTCGGTGGATCCCTCGCAAGTAACGCGCTTACCGCTCGGGCACGATCAGGCCGTAGCCGCCGTCCTTACGCTTGTAAACAACGCAGGTCTCGTTCGATTCGTCGTTTAAGAAAACGAAGAAGGCGTGGCCCAAAAGGTTCATTTGCAGAATGGCCTCTTTTGCCGACATGGGCTTCGGGGGATAGGTTTTTTCGCGGATGGAGAATTCTTCCTCTTCGATAAACTCATCGTCGTCATCCTCTTCGATCACAAAGGCGCCCTTCTTCATGATCTTTTCCAGTCTGGTCTTGTTCTTGCGGATCTGGCGCTCCAGTCCCTCGATCGCGCGGTCAAGTGCGGTGATAAAGGTATCGCTTTCTTCCTCGCTGCGGAAGGTTGTGCCGCCGTAAACGATGGTGATCTCGATGATCTTTACCCCCTTGCGTGCTTTACAGGTAACGTCTGCCTCGGTATCTTGGCCGAAGAACTTATCAAATTTCGAAAGCTTCTTTTCGATCAAAAGCTTAAGGCTCTCGCGGACCGTTAACTGTTTTCCGTACACTGTGAGTTTCATAAAAGCACCTATTTTGCCGCCCGCGGGCGGCAGCCCTTTCGCTAAGTTTCAGAGTGGGGCTCCTCAGGGGATGGGAGGATCTTTCCTCTGTACCTATATTATAACATACAATTTATGAAAAATAAACAGTTTTTGCAAAAAAAAATAAAAAAATATGATTATTGTACACAAATCACAAAAATCGGATCGATATGAGAAAAAATGAAGAAAAGTGATTGACAACCGCCTTCATATATGATAAAATAAACTTGTTGGGAGTGCGCGGTTTTTTAAAAAATCGGCACTTTTTCCTTTTTTTGGCGGTATGTTTTTTCTAAATGCTTTTTTCATGATAGAAAAGGGCAGAAGCCGACCGCAATGAAAAGGGAAGTGCCGTTTCGTAAGTGCTTTGTCCTCGGCGTATACGAAAGCGAAAGGTGCGGGGGCAATCGTCTTTGACCCCCGCGGCGGAAAATTTAAAAAATGTGCCTTAAAATGCGCCATCTCCTTGACAAATGATTTAAAATAATGTATGATGTAATATAGAAAAGTGTTTAAATCCAAGCGGAGGATGCTTATGACCTATTATATGAATCTTTTGCAAAAGGGCAGTATCGGTGCGTATATTGCGCTTGGCCTTGTCGGCCTCGCTGCGCTCTTCATTTTGATACAATCGATCCTTTCCTACGGCCGCGGAACGAGTCGTTCCGTTTTTCGTTTGCTTACGCTGGGCGGCTGTGCCCTCGTTTCTCTGTTTTTTACGCCGACGATCGGGGGAATCGTGATTCCCGATAAAACGGTGGGCGAGATCCTTCCGATCAAGAGCGAAGCGCTGGCGCCGATCCTTGAGGCCTCTGCCGCCGAGGTGCTTCTCCCCTTTTTGTTCGTGGCGGTCTTCTTCGCATCTGCGATCCTCATCGTGATCCCGTACAAGCTGATCTGCGGTATCTTCGGATTTTCCTACGAGCGCAATAATATGGCAACGCGCCTGTTCGCGATCCTCGTCGGCGCAGTGAACGCGCTGATGATCTTCTATATCGTGCTTTTGCCCTTCTTCGGATGTATGCGGCTGTATCGGAAGGCGGCGATCGAGAAGCCCGATTCTGCGGCGGCCTCGATATACGAGAAGTATATAGAGGATACGGCGGAGAGTCCGCTGTATCGCTATGCCATGAAATATGCGGGCGACCGTGCGCTCAATAAGCTTTCAAAAACCGAAAAATAAGCCAAAAGGATAAGGGGCTTAGCGTGTTATCCTTAACGGAGAACACGCTAAAACTATAATTGCCCTTACGGTCAAGTTATGAGTTATGAGATACTTCGTATCGTTATGATTGGCTTCGCCAAGTTTAAGGTTTGATGGGCAATCATATCATAACATTTGCGTAGCAAATTCATAACGGTGAGCGAAAGCGAACCTCATAACTCTAAACTAAAACGAACAGAAAAAAGAGCAGATATACAAGATTTATCTTGCGTGTTTGCTCTTTCTGTTTGTGTAGGGGTTCCCCGAAGCGAAGCATGCGCTTTTGGGGTTCACGTATATGGGTTTGGGCTTAGCCCATATTTGCGTTTGACCTGTCAAATGCGATGCTTGCACTTTTGCGAAAGGTAAGGACATCACCCATTGTCTCCTTATCCTTTTTATTTGAAAAAGGAGATCGAAGGATTTTCCAAAATATCATTGACAAAGCGGCCGCAAAATGATACAATACGAAAGGTTTTTAAAAGAAAAGGAAACAGTATGCAGAATATGGCAGTAAAAGAAAACAAAATGGGCGTGATGCCCATGGGTAAGCTGCTTCTCGGCATGGCTTTGCCGATGGTGGCATCCATGATCGTGCAGGCGCTTTACAACGTGGTGGACTCGATCTTCGTATCCATGCTCGGGCAGGACGAGCTGAACGCGGTTTCCATGGCGTTCCCCATTCAGAATATCATCATTTCCATTGCCTCGGGTCTGGGCGTCGGCGTAAACGCTTTGATCTCGCGCAGCCTTGGAGAGGGAAGGCGCGATGCGGCGAACCGCTATGCGGCACTCGGCGTATTCCTTTCGGCTGTCAGCTATATTCTGATGCTTCTCTTCGGCATCTTCGGCTGTGAGGCGTTCTTCCGCTCGCAGACGGGCGTGGAGGCGATCATCGAGGGCGGCACGCAGTATCTTTCCATCTGCTGTATCTTCTCGTTTGGCGCGTTCGGGCAGATCATTTTCGAGAAGCTGATGCAGAGCACGGGAAAAACCTCGCTTTCCATGTATACGCAGGGCCTTGGCGCGATCATCAATATCATTCTCGATCCGATCTTTATTTTCGGTTGGCTCGGTGCGCCCGCGATGGGCGTTGCGGGTGCGGCGGTCGCTACCGTCATCGGTCAGATCGCGAGCGTGTTCCTCGGTATCTATTTAAATCACCGCTTGAATAAAGAGATCACCGTCAGCTTCCGCGGCTTTAAGGTGGAATGGGGAAAGGTGAAGCGCATTCTCGTCATCGGCTTTCCCGCCATCATCATGATGGCGATCGGCTCGGTCATGACCTATTCGATGAACCTTTTGCTCGGCAGTCTGGAGCCGACGGGCGTTGCCACGGCGGTGTTCGGCGTGTATTTTAAGCTCCAGAGCTTTGTGATCCTTCCCGTCGTCGGTATGACGCACGGTATGATGCCCATCGTCAGCTATAATCTCGGCGCGGCGAAAAAGAGCCGTATGCTTGCGGCTTACCGCTACACGGTGTATTGTTCCTTCGGGTATCTTTGCCTTTGCAGTGTGCTGATGTTTGCGATCCCCGGCGTTTTGATCGGCTTCTTTAGCCCCACCCCCGCCATGCTTGCGCTCGGCAAGCCCGCTTTGCGTATCATTGCCGTCGGCTATCTTTTCACGGCGTATAGCCTTGTGAACAGCTCGTTCTTCCAGGCCATAGGCAGAAGCTTGCTTTCTATGTTCATGAGCATTGCGCGCCAGCTCGGCTTCCTTCTCCCGCTTGCGATCTTCTTTGCCTTTGTATTTGGTCTTGATGCCGTTTGGTGGGCAATCCCCATGGCTGAGCTTTGCGTTCTTGCTGTTGCGATCTTCGGCCGCATCCGCATCAATAAGCGCGTGCTCGCTTTCATCCCCGATGCAGAAAATGTAAACAATGCAGAGCAAATTGACGCATAAAGCTATGATTTTTATAAAAAAGAGATGACCAAAACGGTGCGCTGTCTTTCAAGAAAAACGCGCAATCGGATGTAAACAAGGCGTACCCTTTTGCTGTTTTAAACGCTGTCCCCCTGCCGACGCAAAAAAGACAGAGAATGCTTTTGCATTCTCTGTCTTTTTTCTTGACAAGCACTGCGTTTGTGGGCACGAATGCGATTCTTCCATCGTCGATATGCCTCGCGCTGCTCGGCTCGATATATTTGCCTTGCGGCAAATTCGATATGCTTTCGCTTTGCTCAAGCTCGATATGATATAAATCCGCGCTCACGCAGTGAGCATATCGAGGGCGTCAGCACATATCGAACGCGATAGCGTATATCGAAAATCCGCGATAGCGTATTTATATCGACTCATAGTGTCCTTTAGGGCACTGCGCTAAAGGCCATCTCTTTTTCGTTTGTCTATGCGAGTGATGAAATTTAGATCTCCTCGATCTTTATAAGATTGGTATTGCCCGAGTGGCCCGTGGTGTCGCCGCCGGTGATCACGATGCGGTCGCCCTTTTCAAGGCCCAAGGTCTGCTTTGCGATCTTCTTCGCGGTGTAGAAAAGCACGTCCGTGGAATTGAAGGTCTCGCAGATGGCGGGGATCACGCCCCAGGAAAGCGAAAGCTTGCGCCAAGTGCTTTCGTTCGTGGTGAGGCCGATGATCGGCACAGGGGAGCGGAATCGCGAAACCATGCGTGCCGTCATGCCCGAAAGCGAGCAAGCAACGATGGCCTTGGCATCGATATCGATCGCCATGCCGCAGGTGGAATGCGAGATCGCGTCTGTCATATTGCGGATCTGGAAATCCGCCTCGTGGAAGCGCTTTTTATAATTGATGGTGGCCTCTGTGGTTTCAGCGATCTTTGCCATGGTGGCAACCGCCTGCACGGGGTATTTGCCCGCCGCGGTCTCTCCCGAGAGCATGATGGCGCTCGTGCCGTCGTACACGGCGTTGGCAATATCCGAGATCTCCGCTCTGGTCGGGCGGGAATTGGTGATCATGGATTCCAGCATTTCGGTGGCGGTGATCACGCGCTTGCCGAGCATGCGGCATTTGGTGATCAGCTTTTTCTGAATGGCGGGCAGATGCTCGAAGGGGATCTCCACGCCCATGTCACCTCTCGCAACCATGATGCCGTCGCAGACCTGGCAGATCTGTTCAATGTTGTCAACGCCCGATTGGTTCTCGATCTTGGCGATCAGCTCGATGCCCTCTGCGCCGATCTGTGCCATGTACTTACGCACGTCCAAAAGATCCTGCTTGCAGGAAACGAAGGAGCAGGCGATATAGTCAATGCCGTTTTCAACGCCGAACTTGATATCTTCCTTGTCCTGCTCGGAAAGGTAGGGCTGCTTCATTACCTTTCCGGGAAAGCTCATGCTTTTTCTGTCGGAAAGCTCGCCGCCGCAGGTCACGCGGCATTCGATATCGTTTCCGCGGATATTTTCAACGATAAAGGAGAGAAGCCCGTTGTTTAAAAGAATCGTATCGCCCACGGAAAGCTCCTCGGGCAGCTTCTCATAGCTGACCGATACGCGCTCAATGTTGCCGACGGTCTCGTTGGTCGTGAAGGTAAAGGGATCGCCGTCCGAGAGAAGGATCTTGCCGCCCTCAAAGGTCTTGATGCGGTATTCGGGGCCCTTGGTGTCCAGCATGATGGCGATGGGGAGCGAAAGCTCCTCGCGCACAGATTTGACCAGATCGATCCTTCTTTTGTGGTCCGCGTGGGTGTTATGAGAAAAGTTGAGTCTTGCAACATTCATTCCCGCCTTGCAAAGGCGGGCGATGATCTCCCGCGTTTCACTTGCGGGGCCGAGGGTGCATACGATTTTGGTTTTACGCATTATGGTCTCCTTTTTTGGTTTTTAAAGGGCGTATGCTTCCTTTTTCGAGCCGATGGGGGCGCGAGGCGGTCGTATCCTCGGAGGATAGAAAAGGAAGCCTTACGGCACTGTCGCGGAAGATGGAGAGAGAAATTTGAAAGGAGGAAGCATTTCGCTTCCTGCATTCTTATAGTAAATTCTTCTTTATTTTGCCCGATCTTTCTTGTTATAACGGTCCGCGCCCGGGCAAAGGCGGAAGAAAAAACGGCGGCAGAGAGGCGCATTGCACCCTCTGCCGCCTAAAAATACTTTATCAGTCGTTCTTATCGCTCTTCGTCGGGATCTTGCTGATGGCGTAGGTTGCCGCCATGATGATGCCGATGATGAGGAAGATGCCGAGCATTCCGATACCCATGTACTTCAGATTCTTTACGAATGCCATGGGAATAAACTGTAATTTATCCATACCGTTCTCCTTTTCTTTAAGCGAAGAAGCCGAGCACGAGCGCACCTGCGATTACGGATGCGATCTGGCCGGAAACGTTAACGCCGATCGAGTGCATAAGCAGGAAGTTTTCGGGGTCTTCCTTGAGTGCCATTTTGTGCACGATACGACCGGACATAGGGAATGCGGAGATGCCCGCCGCGCCGATCATGGGGTTGATGGGATCCTTGCCGAGCACGCGCATGACCGCGTTGTAGAGCTTTGCGAAAAGAACGCCGCCCGCCGTGTCAACGATGAATGCGATAAGGCCAAGGCCCATGATAAGAAGAGTCTCGAGGCTGAGGAACTGATCTGCCGTCATATTGAAGGCGATCGTGATGCCGAGGAAGATGGTCACGAGGTTTGCAAGCACCTTCTGCGCGGTCTCGGAAAGAGAATCCAGCACGCCGCACTCTCGGATCAGGTTACCGAACATAAGGAAGCCGATCAGCGAGCCTGCGCCGGGCGCAAAGATACAAGCAACGATGGAGATGATGATGGGGAAGAGGATCTTCGTGGTCTTGGAAACGCTCTTCTGCTCGTACTTCATGCGGATCTTTCTCTCGTCCTTGGTGGTGAGAGCCTTGATCACAGGGGGCTGAATGATCGGAACGAGCGCCATGTAGGAGTATGCCGCAACCGTGATCGCGCCAACGTAGTTCGAGCCGAGCTTGTTAGCAACGACGATGGAGGTAGGTCCGTCTGCCGCGCCGATGATCGCAATGGAAGCGAAGTCCTTTGCCTCGGGGAAGAAGATGGAGGCCATGCAAAGCGTGAAGAAGATACCGAACTGTGCCGCCGCACCGAAGAGCATAAGCTTTGGGTTGTTAAGCAGGGGGCCGAAGTCGATCATCGCGCCGATACCGATAAAGAGAAGCAGGGGGAAGAGCTCGTTTGCGATACCCGCGTTGTAAAGCTCGTGCAGAGGCTCGGCGATACCCGAATAGGAAACCGAGATCGCATCGGCGTGACACTCCGTGCAAAGCGTGTCGCCGTATTTTGCCACCGCGCCGCAGAGAGAGCATACGCGCGTTACCACCATGGGGAAGTTCATAAGAATGGCACCGAAGCCAATGGGGAGCAGGAGGGTGGGCTCCATTTCCTTTTTGATCGCGAGATAGATCAGAATGCCGCCGATGACCCACATAATGATCATTTTCCAGTTTCCGTTTTGGCCGAACATCGTCAGCGGCTCAAAAAGCTTCAAAAGATCTTGCATGTTAGTTCCTTCCTTTTATTTATAAATTATTTTACCGAGATATGATACCATATTTTTAGATAAAAGTCCATGAATATTTTGTGAACAAGTGAAAATCGTTCAAATTTTTGAAAAAACATCCCATCCTGCGGTAGAAGGTCCCCGGCGTGCTTGCGATAGAGCCGACTTTTCGCTCTGTTGTGCCGCGCTTTTTTGTGGTTTTTCGCGACGGACGGAAGCTTTTTGCAGAGGCTCCGTCTGTGTTTTCGCCATCGCAAGCTCTGCGCGCAAATGCGGCGGCGTTGGCTTCAAAAAAGCGCGGGGGAGGGGCTTTGCGCCAGGGTAGGCCTTTGTGAATGCGACCTTGTGCTTATTCTCTGCCGCGCCCCTTTTTTTCGTTTTTTGTGAGATGCAGGCTTTCAATTTTTTCTTTTTTGCAAATAATTCTTTACGATAATTGCGATTTAGCGAGAGGTTTTGCCCTTTTGAAGTCATTGAAAAAGCAAAATAAAAGGTGTACGATCGCTAGGCGTGATACTCTTAACGGAGTATCACGCTAACTCTATTCGCCTTCGGCGAGTTCTATTGCTTCGCAGTGTTATTCGGCTTACGCCGAGTGATATTCGCTACGCGAGCTTTTAGGCGAATAGAATATCACTGAAGCCGCAAGGCTTCAATATCACGATTGCGATAGCAATCATATCACTCTTTGCGAGAGCAAAGA
>JAFVQL010000004.1 GCA_017504785.1 Clostridia bacterium
ACGCCGTGCTGAATGCCGACGACCCTTATGCGCGCCGCCTTGCCTACGAATGCCCCTGCCCCGTGACGCGCATCGGCGCGCTCTTTGAGGGCGAAGTGATGGCAAAAAGCATTGAGCCGAGAGAGAACGGGGGCTTTTCTTATATTTACAAAACCGAAGGACCGACCTTTTCCGTAGATCTAAAGCTTTGCGGCACCTATCAGATCTACAATTCCATGCTGGCGCTTTGCGCCGCGATCCGCCTCGGCATCCCACCCTATCGCGCGCGGCGGGCCATAGAGCGCTTGGACACCGTTGCGGGCCGACTCGAATGCATTGCAAAAGAGCCGATCGCAGTGTATCTCGACTATGCACATACGCCCAATGCGCTTCTTTCCACGCTCAAAAATTTGTGCGACATACGCACAGAAGAAAAAAAGATATGGACCGTTTTCGGCTGTGGCGGCGAGCGCGACCGAAGCAAGCGCCCGAAAATGGCAAGCATCGCCGAACGCCTTTCCGATCAAGTGATCCTCACGCTCGATAACTGCCGCGAGGAATCCCCCATGCAGATACTGCACGATACCGTGCAGGGCTTCCAAAATCCAAAAAGCATGCGTATCGTCAGCAATCGTGAAAAAGCCATCCGCTACGCCGTGCACGCCGCGGCGGATTCGGATATACTGCTCATCGCGGGAAAGGGCCATGAGGGCTACACCATCGACAAGGACGGCTATCACCCCTTTGATGAAAGAAAAATCGTTTTGGACGCACTAAAAGAAAGAAAAGGCGGGCATACTCTACTATATGAAAATCAAACTGACAAAGCCTTACACGGCAAGGGAGATTGAAAAGATCACGGGTGCTTTTATTGGCTCCGATATACGCCCCGATCAAACGCTCGATGCCATTGCCACGCATTCGGACGAGGTGGAAAAGAACACGCTCTTTCTCGCCTTTCGCGGAGAGAGGACCGACGGTACACGCTTTTACGAGGCGGTGACGGAGCGCGGCGGATATATCATGAGCGAAAAAAGACACGCGCGCGGCTTCACCGTTTCCTCTGTGCAGGATGCGCTCTTTCGCATGGCAGAGGCGCATCTTGCCTCTTTAAGGCAGAGAAAAAGCACGGTTTGTATTACGGGAAGCACCGGAAAAACGACGACCAAGGAGATCCTTTTTCGCATTCTGTCTCCGCATCTGTGCGTGCACGCCACCAAGGGAAACCAAAACAGCGAGATCGGGCTTCCGCTGACGGTGCTTTCCGCACCCGAGGATACCGAGATCCTTTTGCTTGAGGCGGGAATGAATCACGCGGGCGAGCTTGCGCGCCTTTCCTATCTTGCGCGCCCCGACCTTGCGATCATCACGAACGTAGGGTACGCACACGTTGGAAACCTCGGAAGCCGCGAAGCGATCGCGGCGGCGAAAAAGGAGATCCTTCTCGGCAAAAAAGAAAACGCCTCCGTGCTGATCCCTGCGGCAGAGGCACTCCTTTCGGACGTCGCAGATCAAAGGACGGTCGCCCTTTTTGGGGAAGAAGCGGACTTTACTCTTACGGAAGAAAACGGAGATCCGATCTTCAAGGAAAGGGGCGGCGCGCACCTTGCTTTCCCGCAGGGCATGACCGATCTCGCCATGAGATCTGCCTCCGCCTTCGCCGCGGCGGCGGCTCTTTTGTTAGGCATCCAAGCCTCCTCTATCGAAAAAGAGATTTCTTCATTTAGCCATAATATTTTTAGGCAGAATATTATAAATAAAAACGGAATGGAGATCGTTTTCGACGCATATAACGCCTCGCCCGAATCGGTTTTGAACGCGATCTTCTCCTTGTGCCGACGAAGGGATGAAAGACCTTGCGCCCTCGTGCTCGGCGACATGAAAGAGCTTGGAGCGCACGCGGATGCGATGCATCGAAGGATCGCATCGGCACTTTCCGAGCAAAGGGGCGATATGGATCTTCTCTTCCTTTTCGGCGAAAGTGCAGAAGCGATTGCGGAATATGCAAAAGAGAGCGGCTTCCCTGCCGATCGCATTTTTATCAACCCCGATACCGATTGCCCGGAGGCTACGGCAAATGAAATTTTAAAAAGAAAAAGAGACGGAATGCGCGTCGTTCTCAAGGGGGCGCGCGCGATGCGGATGGAGCGGATCCTCTGCTTACTGACCGTAGAAAAGGACGGTGATCACAATGCTTGACAAATACTTTCCGCTCTATATTGCGGCGTTTTTTCTCGCCTTTTTTCTGACCGTTTTGCTGGAGCGAAGGCTGATCCCCATTCTTGCGGGCAAGGCACAGCAGCCGATCTACAAGGAAGGTCCCGCTTGGCACGCAAAGAAAAGCGGCACGCCGACCATGGGCGGACTCGCCTTCATGATCGCGCTTTTTGCGGCAACTGCCCCCGCCGTGCTTTTTTTCGCCTTAAAAAATCAAACGGAGGAGATCCTTTCCCTCTCCATTCTTCTCCTTTACGCGCTTTTGAACGGCGCGATCGGTATTGCGGATGACGCAAAAAAGCTCAAAAGAAAGCAAAACGAGGGGATGACGCCGCTGCAAAAGATATTTTTTCAAGCGATCGCCGCGGCTCTTTTTTTATTCCTTCGCAAAAGGCTTTTGCTCGATTCGAGCGCGATCCTTTTCTCCTTTGGTTGGCTGGAGGTCGGCGCGCTTTATTATCCGCTTGCGATCCTTATGCTTCTCGGCTGCGTGAACTGCGCCAATCTCACCGACGGCATCGATGGGCTTGCCGCCTCCGTTGCCTTCGGCGCGGGACTTTCGGTCTTCTATATCTCATCCGCCTTTATCCCTCACGCGACCTATCTTTCAGCCTGCCTGCTCGGGATCAGTGCCGGATTTCTTTGCTTCAATCTCCATCCCGCAAAAATTTTCATGGGAGATACCGGCTCTCTGCTTCTCGGCGCGCTCGTCGGCGGTCTGAGCTTTTCCTTCAAAAACCCGCTTCTTATCTTTTCCTTTGGGATCGTTTATATCATCGAAGGCGTATCCGTCGTACTGCAGGTGCTTTTTTACAAGGCGACGAAAAAGCGCATCTTCAAAATGGCACCCCTGCATCACCATCTCGAAAAAAGCGGATGGAGCGAAAACAAGATCTGCTTGCTTTCCATTTTTCTGACCTTACTCTGCTCGCTCGCCGCCTATATGCTGTATCTGCCATGAAAAAACAAACACACCCTTCTTTTTTGAAAGCCGAAAGGCAAGCGCTCCGAAAAACGCTTTGGAGCATAAATTTTCCAAGCACTTCTCCCTTTCTCCCCAAGGATGCCCCCGCGCCCGATCTTTTTCTTCTTCTTTTGGTGGTCTTTCTCTCTGCTTTCGGCACGGTGATGGTTTTCAGCGCGGGGTACGCTTATGCGGATTTCAGGTACGGTGACGGCGGATATTTTATCAAGCGGCAAACGCTTTTCCTTCTCGTCGGCCTCATCGCGATGCTTTTCGTTTCCCGTATTTCGGTTTCCTTCGTGGAGCGGATCACGCCCCTTCTGTATTTCATCACGCTTGCGCTTTTGATCCTCGTTTTGGCGATCGGCCTCGTCGGCAACGGAGCGAAGCGATGGATCTCGATCGGGCCTCTCACGCTTCAACCCTCGGAGATCGCGAAGGTGACGATGGTGCTGATGCTTGCACGCTATTTTTCGGTCTACGAGCCTCTGGCACTGGAAAAAAAGGACAAAAGGCAGATCTTCGTTTACGGCACGCTTTTCCCTGCGCTCTTTATGCTTTCCTTTATCCTTCCCGTCATGCTCCAAAAGCATCTTTCCTGCATCATCATTCTCGGTCTCATCGGCGCATCTCTTCTCGTGATGAGCGGCAGCGATATGCGCTATCTTCGCATTTTTGCTCTGCTCGGCGTGATCGCCGTGACCTGCCTTGCACTTTTTACCGACTACACCAAGGACCGCATCACCGTTTGGCTCGATCCCGAGGCGTATCAGCTGACGGGCGGATGGCAGACCTTGCAGGGACTGATGGCCATCGGATCGGGCGGGATCTTCGGACTCGGCCTTGGAAAGAGCCTTTTAAAATACTGCTACATATCCGAGCCCGCCAACGATATGATCTTCACCGTGCTTTGCGAGGAGCTTGGATTTATCGGTGCGCTTTCAGCCATCGTGCTCTTTGCGCTTCTCGTATACCGCGGATATACGGTGGCACTGCGCGCCACGGACGTTTTTACGAGGCTTACCTGCCTCGGCATCGTGACGAAGATCGCCGTGCAGGCGCTCTTGAACGTCGCAGTGGTGACGAATACGATTCCCAATACGGGCATATCTCTTCCGTTTTTCAGCTACGGCGGCTCGTCTCTCGTGATGCTGTTTTTGGAAATGGGGATCCTTCTCTCCGCTTCACGCTACGCATCCATCCAAAAATAAAACGGGGGTGATCCTTTGAAAATACTTTTTGCGGGTGGCGGCACCTTTGGGCATATCGCTCCGTCGCTTTCGGTTGCCAAGGCTTTAGAAAACACGGATCCGGATACAAAGTTATTTTTCGTCGGCCGCAAGGGGGGCGCGGAAAACGAAAGCATCCGCTCCCTCGGCTATCCGCTCTATGAGATCCCCATAGAGAGCATCGGGCGCAAGGCCCTAAAGGACAACGCGCGTGCTTTGCTTTTGCTGGCAAGATCCTTTGGCGAGGCGAGGCGCATTCTGAAAGAGAGTGCCCCCGATCTCGTTTTCGGCACGGGCGGCTACGTTTGTTATCCCGTACTACGCATGGCACAGCGCATGGGAATACGCACGCTGATACACGAATCCAACGCCACGCCCGGGCGCGCTTGCAAAATGCTTGCCGCGCGGTGCGATGCCGTTTTACTCGGCGTTCGCGAAGCGGAGAGCTTTTTTCCAAAAAACACGCGCTGCATCCTTACGGGCAACCCCGTGCGAGAGGATTTCTTTCGCTACACCAAGGAAAGGGCACGGCGCATTCTCGGCATCTCGCGATCGGAGAGGATGCTTCTTTCCTTCGGCGGCAGCGGCGGCGCAGAGGTGCTGAACGATACTGCCATGCGCCTTATGCAAAAGCTTTCGGAAAGCGGTGGCGTTTTGCACGTGCATGCCGCGGGGCGCAAATACTTCGAGAAAATAAAAAGGGAGCATCCCGCATTCACGAAGGGCGGGGCGCGCTTGCGCGTTTTCCCCTTTATTGAGCAGATGCCGCTTTATATGTGCGCCGCGGATCTTTGCATCTGCCGCAGCGGCGCGATGACCGTGGCGGAGCTTGCCGCGGCGAGGCTTCCCGCCATTCTCGTTCCCTCACCCAACGTGAAGGACGATCACCAATACAAAAACGCAAAAAGCCTTTCGGATGCGGGCGGCGCATACCTGCGAAGCGAGCAGGATCCCGACGCCATCATAGAAGACGCGCTCTCCCTGCTCTCGGACAGCAGGAAAAGAACTGCCATGCAAAGGGCGCTTGCGACCTACGGCGCGCGGAATGCGGCGCAAAATATAGCGAAAGCTATCACTTCTTTTCTGCCCAAAAATAAATAGTATTTTTTTGCTACCCTGTTAACAAAAAAAATTTTTTTTAAAATCTATTGCATTGATTCCTATAATATGTTAATATAAGTTATACAAAAATATATAAAATCATTTGATTTTCAGTATAT
>JAFVQL010000028.1 GCA_017504785.1 Clostridia bacterium
AAAACGACCAATCTTTTACCCGCCGTTTTGGCTTCTGCCAAAGCAAAAAAGCAAGGGGCGGACGAAGCGGTTTTCATTCGCGACGGCTTCGTTACCGAATGCGCGCACTCCAATATTTCGATCTTAAAAAACGGAACGCTTCTGACACATCCGACCGACGCGCATATTCTCCCGGGGATCGCAAGAGAGCGGCTGATCGATGCCTGCCGCACGCTGCATATCCCCGTTTGCGAGCGCCCCTTTCGCGCAAAGGAATTGATGGATGCCGACGAGATCCTCGTTACAAGCACAACCAAGATCTGTGCGCGCGCCGCGGCGGTCGCCGGCAAGGCGGCGGGCATGAAGGATGCGCGGCGCGCAAAGGAGATCACGGACGTCCTTTTCTCCGACTTCTGCAAAAAATAAGAATATTGTACAATTTTTTTTATTTTTTTTATGCAACGCGCTTAATACTTCTTAATTTTTATTGTTTTTTCCATGAAAAAACCATTGCATTTTTTTCTCCTTATGATATAATAGTGATGTTTGTATTGATATTGCCTATGCGCGGGCGGTTTACTGCGCGCATAGGCATGCCACTTAAAATTCATTTGGAGGATAAATCATGCTTAAAAAGATGTCTAGTCTCCCCTTCAACGGCACGAAAGAGCAGGAAGAAAAGCTCTTGAAGGTGATCGCTGAAAACAAGCACGACAAGAGCCGCCTGATGGCCGTTATGCAGGAGGCGCAGGGTATTTACGGCTATCTGCCCCTCGAGGTGCAGAAGATGATCGCCGACGGCATGGAGGTTTCGCTGGAAAAGGTTTACGGCGTTGCAACCTTCTACGCGCAGTTCTCTCTCGCGCCCCAGGGCCAGTACCACATTTCCGTTTGTCTCGGTACGGCTTGCTACGTAAAGGGTGCAGGTCTGCTTTACGATAAGCTTCAGGCGCTTCTCGGTATCGGATCGGACGAATGCACGCCCGACCGCAAATTCTCTCTCACCGCTTGCCGTTGCATCGGCGCTTGCGGTCTTGCCCCCGTTCTCACCGTGAACGAAGAGGTTTACGGACGCTTGACCGAAAACGACGTTGAAGGCATTCTTGCCAAGTGTGAATAAGGAGGATTAAGAGATGAAATCTGTTTTGGAACTCCAGAACGCCAAGGCGGCGGCTCTGAAAAAGATCGTTCTCCGCAAGGGCCAGGCGGTTCTTGACAAGAACGTTACCAGCGACTATAAATACACCGTTCTTATCTGCGGCGGTACGGGATGCACCTCTTCTCATTCTCCCGAGATCGTTGAAAAGCTGAAGAGTGAGATCAAGGCACAGGGCATCGAAAAGGACGTGCAGGTTATCATGACCGGCTGCTTCGGTCTTTGCGCGCTCGGCCCCATCATGATCGTTTACCCCGAGGGATGCTTCTACTCGATGGTTGACATCAAAAACATTCCCCAGATCGTTGCGGAGCACCTCGTCGGCGGCAAGCCCGTTGCTTCCCTTCTCTATAACGAGACGGTTTGCGAGGACGGCACCATCAAGCCCCTGAACGAGACCGATTTCTATAAGAAGCAGATCCGCGTTGCGCTTCGCAACTGCGGCGTTATCGACCCCGAGGATATCGAAGAGTACTACGCAATGGAAGGCTACGCCGCTCTTGCAAAGTGCCTGACCGAATATAAGCCCGAGGACGTGATCAAGGTGATCACCGATTCCGGTCTGCGCGGCAGAGGCGGCGGCGGATTCCCCACCGGTCGCAAGTGGGCGCTCACGGCCCCCAACAAGGCAGACCAGAAGTACGTGGTTTGTAACGCCGACGAGGGCGACCCCGGTGCATTCATGGACCGTTCCGTTCTCGAGGGCGACCCTCACTGCGTGATCGAGGCCATGGCCATCGCGGGCTACGCCATCGGCGCAACCAAGGGCTACGTTTACGTAAGAGTCGAGTATCCCATCGCTGTTAACCGTCTGCAGAAGGCGATCGACGCTGCAAGAGCGGCCGGCATTCTCGGAAAGAACATTTTCGGCACTGATTTTGAATTTGACCTTGAGATCCGTCTTGGCGCAGGCGCATTCGTTTGCGGCGAGGAGACCGCTCTTATGACCTCCATTGAGGGTAACCGCGGCGAGCCCCGTCCCAGACCCCCCTATCCCGCTGTGAAGGGTCTTTACAACCGTCCCACCGTTGAAAACAACGTGGAGACCTTTGCAAACGTTCCGCAGATCATTCTCAACGGCGCAGAATGGTTTGCCGGCATGGGCACGGAAAAGTCCAAGGGCACGAAGGTATTTGCGCTCGGCGGCAAGATCAAGCACACCGGCCTTGTGGAGATCCCCATGGGTACTACCCTGCGCGAGATCATCGACGAGATCGGCGGCGGAATCCCGAACGGCAAGCATTTCAAGGCGGCGCAGACCGGCGGTCCCTCCGGCGGATGCATTCCCGCAAGCCTGATCGACACTGCCGTTGACTACGACAATCTGATCTCCCTCGGATGCATGATGGGATCGGGCGGTCTTATCGTTATGGACGAGGATACCTGCATGGTTGACATGGCGAAGTTCTTCCTTGAATTCACCGTGGACGAGTCCTGCGGTAAGTGCACTCCCTGCCGCGTTGGTACCCGACGCCTGCTTGAGATCCTTGAAAAGATCACTTCGGGCAAGGGCACGCTTGAGGATCTCGACAAGCTCGAGGCACTCTGCATTTATATTAAGGAAAACTCTCTTTGCGGTCTCGGCCAGACAGCTCCCAACCCCGTGCTTTCCACGTTGAAGTTCTTCCGCGATGAGTACGTTGCACACGTTGTGGACAAGGTTTGCCCCGCAGGCGTCTGCAAGAGCATGACCAACTTCTACATCGATAAGGATAAGTGCATCGGATGCGGCAAGTGCGCGAAGAACTGCCCTGCGGATGCGATCTCCAAGACCGATTACGTTGCCGAGGGCCATAAGCTTCCCTCTTACGCCATCGACAAGAACAAGTGCATTAAGTGCGGCGCTTGTATTGGCGGCTGTAAGTTCGGCGCAATTTCCAAGAAATAAGGGAGGACTTGAATAATGGAAATGATCAATGTGAAAGTGAACGGCATTGCCGTCAGTGTTCCCAAGGGCTCGACCATTCTTGAGGCCGCAAGAGCCGCAGGCGTGGAGATCCCCACCCTTTGCTACATGAAAGAAAAGAACGAGATCGGCGCTTGCCGTATCTGCGTTGTTGAAGCGACCGGCGCAAGAGGTCTTGTGACCGCCTGCGTTTACCCCTGCACGGACGGCATGGAGATCAAGACCAACACACCCAAGGTGCGTGCCGCAAGAAAGACGACGCTCGAGCTTATTCTTTCTACCCATAACAAAAACTGCCTCTCCTGTGTTCGCTCCACCAACTGCGAGCTGCAGAAGTTGTGCTATGAATACGGCGTGGATTCCGCCGCCTTCGGCGGCTTCAAGCCCCTGTATCAGCTCGATACCTCTACGCCTCACCTCGTCAGAGATAACAACAAGTGCATTCTTTGCCGCCGCTGCGTAGCCGCATGCCAGGAGCAGTTCGTTTCCGTGATCGGCGCGAACAACCGCGGTATCGACACCTGCATCGGACAGGCGTACAACCTTTCTCTTGCCGAGACTCCCTGTATCAGCTGCGGTCAGTGCACCGCCGTTTGCCCCACGGGTGCACTCGTTGAGAAGGATGATACCGATAAGGTTTGGGAGGCTCTTTCGGATACCTCCAAGCACGTGATCGTGCAGACCGCTCCTTCCATCCGCGCAACGCTTGGCGAATGCTTCGATATGCCGATCGGCACCAACGTTGAGGGCAAGATGGTTGCCGCTCTTCGCCGTCTTGGCTTCGAGAAGGTATTTGATACCAACACCGCGGCAGACTTCACCATCGTGGAAGAGGCTACCGAGCTTCTTGAGAGAGTGAAAAACGGCGGAACGCTTCCCCTTATCACCTCCTGCTCGCCCGGTTGGGTCAAGTTCTGCGAGTACTACTACCCCGATATGCTCGGTCATCTTTCTTCCTGCAAGTCTCCCCAACAGATGGGCGGCGCGCTGATCAAGACCTACTACGCCGAGAAGATGGGCTGGGATGCCAAGGACGTATTCGTCGTTTCCATCATGCCCTGCACCGCGAAGAAGTTTGAGATCGGCCGTGACGATATGTCCGCCGCAGGCGACGGCATTGCCGACGTTGACGTTGCTCTTACGACCAGAGAGCTTGCGAGAATGATCCAGAGAGCCGGCATTAAGTTCACCGCTCTTCCCGACGAGGATTTCGATCCCGCTCTCGGCGTTGATACCGGTGCGGCCGTTATCTTCGGTGCGACCGGCGGCGTTATGGAAGCGGCTCTGCGTACCGCAAACGACGTTCTCACCGGCAAGGATAACAAGGAGATCGATTTCAAGGAAGTGCGCGGAACGGCAGGCATCAAGGAAGCCGAATACAACATCGCGGGCATTCCCGTTCGCGTTGCCGTTGCTTCGGGTACTGCAAATGCCAAGATCCTTATGGATAAGATCAAGTCCGGCGAAGCAAACTACACCTTCGTTGAGATCATGGGATGCCCCGGCGGTTGCGTAAACGGCGGCGGCCAGCCCATACAGCCGCAGTACGTAAGAGATACCGTTGACCTCAAGGCAGAGCGCGCAAAGGCACTCTACGCACAGGACGAGGCAATGGCGGTTCGTAAGTCTCACCAGAACCCCATCGTCAAGGAGGTTTACGAAAACTACTACAAGGGCGGCTACGGATGTGAAAAGGCGCACCATGCGCTTCACACCTCCTACGTTGCTCGCGAGAAGTACGGTAAATAATTCACCCACTTATAAGAAAAGCACCCGCTTGCAATGTGTGATGTTTTTAGCGGAGAATTTGAAAAATACCGCTAAGTGCGAGCATCGCATTTGTCTGGTCAAATGCAAAATGGGCTAAGCACAAACCCATATTACAAGCAAAAAGAGAGAACAAATCGGTTTATAGCCGAAAAGTTCTCTCTTTTTCTGTAGGTTTAATGAAATCGTTGCACGGCAACGATGAAATCTTCACTTCGTTCAGATGAAATCCAAGACACGCCTTGGATGAAATCA
>JAFVQL010000029.1 GCA_017504785.1 Clostridia bacterium
GCACCATACGGCAAATAAATTTCCGGTTGATTTTGTCGGATTTTGACGAAATCAAGTGCTGACTTTATTAGGAGAAATACGGCAAAAACGGCGGAAAGTTATCGCCGTAGGGCTTGTGTGTTCGGCTCTCTTACGGCTACGCACATTCTTTTTCAAAGCGAAGGTTGCACGGGATAAAACGGCCGCGCGGCGGCTCTTTCAAGATGCATTTTTTAGATCATGCGTCTTTTGCCCGCAAAACCGCAGGTACGGCGGTGAGAATACGCGCGCTCCCTTTTTCCTTTGCGGCACGCCGCCGCGCGAGGGCTGCGATTTTTTCATAAAATGCCGAGCGCGCAAAGATTTTTTTCAAAATCCCATTGACCGCAAACCCCTCGATATGATATAATAACAGCGAAATAAAAATAAGGAATTCAAAAGATGAATTTTAAACTATATCGGCGCGCCTTCGTGCACACGCTCCCCATTATGGCGGGCTATATCGTGCTGGGGCTTGGTTTTGGAATTCTTCTGCGCGTGGCGGGCTTCGGCGCGCTCTGGGCGGTGGCTATGTGCGTCTTTTTGTACGCAGGCTCGATGCAATACGTCGGCGTTTCGCTCATGGCGAGCGGCGCGCCTCTCATCACCGTGGCGTTGACGACGCTGATGGTGCAGGCAAGGCATCTCTTTTACGGCATCTCGCTGATCGACCGCTATCGCGGCGTCGGCGGCCTCAAAAAGCTTTACCTCATGCATTCTTTGACGGATGAAACCTATTCTCTCATTACCTGCACGCATATCCCCGACTTCGTGGATGAAAAAAGCTATTACTTCGCGCTCTCTCTTTTATGCCATCTCTATTGGATCACGGGCTGTATACTCGGCTCGCTCGCAGGCGCGATCCTTCCCTTCTCCTCCGAGGGCGTAGACTTCGCCATGACGGCACTTTTCGTTACCGTCTTCGTGGAGCAATGGGTTACCGTGAAGGACCATAGCCCCGCCTTGGCAGGCGTCGGCTGCACGCTGCTTTGCCTTCTGATCTTCGGAAGCGAAAGCTTTTTGATCCCCGCGATGCTCCTGATCCTTCTTTCTCTGCTCATTCTTCGCCGTCCGCTCGAAAGAAAGGAGGCGAAGCAAAATGGATAAAACGCTTCACGCGGTTTTGGTCATCGTCGTTATGGCCTCCGTCACCTTCGCTTTAAGAACGCTTCCCTTCCTCATCTTCGCTAAAAGGGAAACGCCGCCCTTTATCCAGTACCTCGGAAAATATCTTCCCTTCGCGATCATGGGTATGCTCGTGATATACTGCCTAAAGGAAGTGCGCCCCCTCGCCTATCCTTATGGACTGCCGGAGCTGATCGCCGTTCTCGTCGTGGCACTTTTGCACCGTTGGAGACGCAATACGCTGCTCTCGATCCTTTGCGGCACGGTAACCTATATGCTTCTCGTCCAGCTCGTCTTTTAACTTATTTTCTTTCAAAAAGAATATTCGTTTTACTTTTCCGCTTTGCAGCCCCGCGCCGCGAAGCGGAAAAAACCGTCTTATTTTCCGTCTTTTTGTAAATGTTTATTTGCATTTATGCAAAAAATAAGACTTTTTCACAAAGTAAGGAATCGTTTTTTCGCGAAAGACTTTTGAACGAAAAAGCGGCCCTTTTTTAAGAGCATTCCTTTGGCGCACCTACCGTAAAGCAGTTTTATATCAAAACACAAAAGGGACGAGATTTTCTCGTCCCTTTTCACACGATCTTGCTTGCAAGGTATAGTGTGTTATACTTCCTTTTACTTTCGGGTGGTAAAAAAGTGATGTTATTCGCTTCGCTCATAATGATGTTGTGCTTACGCACAGTGATGTATTGCGCCGTCGGCGCAAAATGATGTGATGTTTGCCCGCTGTGCCATAGGCACTACATCATTGCCGTAGGCTACATCATTGCCGAAGGCAACATCATTTGCCCGCAAGGGCAAACATCGTTCGGCTGACCTGCTTTATCGCAGGTCGCCGTTCTCTTTCCTTTTTCGCAGAACATAAATTTTCTTGATTTTGAAAACACCTTGATTTTTCCGAAAAAGAGTGCTATAATGTTATACTGATAATATATTTTCTCGCGCGCTCGCGCGAAGGACAACGAAAGATTTTGCGTCCAAGAAAAAAAGGGCGACAAAGGGCAACACGCAAAAAGAGGAGCATACACGCATCTATGGCAAATTTCAGATCCGAAATCGAAAGACGGCGCACCTTCGCCATCATCTCCCACCCCGACGCGGGTAAAACCACCCTGACCGAGAAGTTTCTTCTCTACGGCGGCGCGATCCAGTCCGCCGGCTCGGTCAAGGGCAAGCAGAGCGACAAGCACGCCGTTTCCGACTGGATGGAGCTTGAAAAGCAGAGAGGTATCTCGATCACCTCGTCGGTTTTACAGTTTGAATACGACGGCTTCTGCATCAACCTGCTCGACACCCCCGGACACCAGGACTTCTCCGAGGACACCTACCGCACGCTGATGGCGGCGGACAGCGCGGTGATGGTCATTGACGCAGCGAAGGGTATCGAGCCGCAGACGCGCAAGCTCTTCAAGGTCTGCGCCATGCGCGACATTCCGATCTTCACCTTTATCAACAAGCTCGACCGCGAGGCAAGAGATCCCTTCGACCTTCTCGACGAGCTGGAAAAGGAATTCGGCATCGGCACCTATCCCATGAACTGGCCGATCGGATGCGGACAGAATTTCAAGGGCGTTTACGACCGCGAGAAGAAGTGCATTCTGGCTTTTGATGACGCGCACCGCGGCCGCGAGCGTATCCGCGGTATCGACGTGGATATTTCCGACACGGCAAAGCTCGACGAGCTCATCGGCGAAAAGCGCCGCGAGGAGCTTTGCGAGCAGATCGAGCTTCTCGACGGCGCGTGCTTCGATTTCGACCTCGAAAAGGTGCGCCACGGCAAGCTTTCACCCGTTTTCTTCGGCTCGGCACTCAACAACTTCGGCATCGAGCCCTTCCTCGCGCATTTCCTTAAGATGACGACCTCGCCTCTGCCCCGCGTGGCAAGCGGCGAATATATCGACCCCTTTGACGAGGGCTTCTCCGCCTTCGTTTTCAAGATCCAGGCGAACATGAACAAGGCGCACCGCGACCGTATCGCGTTCATGCGTATTTGCTCGGGCCGCTTCGAGCGCGGTAAGGAATATTACCACGTGCAGGGCGAAAAGAGCTTCCGCCTCTCCCAGCCCCAGCAGATGATGGCGGCGGAGCGCGAGGTGATCGAGGAGGCCTACGCGGGTGATATCATCGGCGTTTTCGACCCCGGCGTTTTCTCCATTGGCGACACGGTTTGCGAAAAGGGCAGAAAAACGAGGTTCGAGGGCATTCCCGTCTTCGCGCCCGAGCATTTCGCGATGGTCGAGCAGGTGGACTCCATGAAGCGAAAACAGTTCGCCAAGGGTATGAACCAGATCGCCCAAGAGGGTGCGATCCAGATCTTCTTCGAGCCGAACTCCGGTCTTGAGCGCGTGATCGTCGGCGTTGTCGGCGTTCTGCAGTTTGAGGTGCTGGAATACAGGATCAAGAACGAATACGGCTGCGACCTTCGCCGCAGCCCCCTGCCCTACCAGCAGATCCGCTGGATCGAGGGCGATATCGATCCCAAGACGTTAAAGCTCTCGCACGACACCAAGTGGGTGCAGGACTTCCGCGGCAAAAACCTTCTGATCTTCACGAGCGAATGGGCGATCCGCTGGGTGCTTGAGGACAACCCCGAGCTAAAGCTTTCGGAATTCAGCCGCAACGAGGAAAAGGAGTACTGATGCCATGCGTATGAGAAAAAAGAAAAACGCCGACGCCCGCCTTGCCTCGCACGAGGGGCTGGTGCTTGAAAAGCCCTCTGCGCCCATAAAGCGCACCGAGGGTAGAGAGATCTTCCTTGAGATCGGCGCGGGCAAGGGCGGCTTTGCCATTGAAATGGCGAAAAGAAATCCGCAGGCAGACTACTTTGCTATGGAGCGCGTGCGCGACTGCATCGTGATCGCCGTGGAAAAGGCGGACGCGGAGAGCCGCCCCCAAAACCTTCGTTTTTTGATCGACGGAGCGGATAACCTTCCCGAATGGTTTGCCGCAGGAAGCGTGGACCGCATCTTCTTAAACTTCTCCGACCCGTGGCACAAGAAGGGCTACTTCAAGCGCCGCCTGACCTACCGCAAATATCTCGCTCTCTACTTCTCGCTTCTGCGCGAGGGCGGTGAGCTTTGCTTCAAGACCGATAACGCGCCGCTTTTCGACTTCTCTTTAGAGGAGATCGCATCCGTGGATCTTACCCCCTATCTCGTCACCCGCGATCTGCACGCCTCGCCCTATGCCGAGGGCAACGTGATGACCGAGTATGAAAAGAGCTTCGTTGCCGAGGGGCTCCCGATCCATAAGCTCTGTGTGAAAAAGCCCGCGGGCTATATTCCGCACTACGAGGAGCCGAAAAAGAAAAGCGTGGAGACGGAGGAAAATATTTGATGCCAAGCGTACACGCAGGACATCGCGAGCGAATGCGCGAGCGCTTCCTTTCGAGCGGTGCGGAGAGCATGCGGACCTATGAGCTTCTCGAGATCCTTCTGTATCATATCGTACCCCTCAAGGACGTCAACCCTCTCGCACACGCACTTCTTCGTCGCTTCGGCTCGGCGGACGGCGTATTTTCTGCCACCGAGGAGGCACTCTGCGAGGTGGAGGGCATCGGTCCGCGCGCCTCGCGCTTCCTTTTGCAAAACGGCCGTGCCGCTGCCGCCATCGTTTCCGCTTCTCTTTGGGAAAGCGAGCCGCCCATATACGATAACTACGCTTTGCTCGGCGAGTTTTTTGTTTCCTATTTCGCAAAGAACACGGCACAGGCGACCGTTGCCATGCTGCTCGATGCCTCGATGCACGAGATCGCGCTTTTGGAGCTTGCGCCCTTGGACTTCGGCTCGGCGGGCGTAAGACCGGACCGCGCCGTGGAGAGAGCGATCACGCTCGGCGCATCCGTCATCGTTATCGCGCATAACCATCCTTACGGCCCCGCCTACCCCTCGCACAGCGACGTGGTCTCTTCGCAGGTGATGGAAAAGACCTTTTCCGAATGCGGCCTATTGCTTCTTGAGCATTATGTGATCAGCGGGCGCGAATACGTTGGCTTTCACCGCCGCTTCGGCGTGAAGGAAAATCTTGCCGAGGCACTCTGCCGCTTTATTGAATCCAAGGAAGGGGTGCCAAAGCCATGAAGCATCTTTTTATCCAAACGGACGCGCGCGGCGCGCTCTTTGACCTTTTCTCTGCGATCTACGACGAGGAAAAAGCAAAAGCCTATGCCGAAAAGCTCATCGGCACCTATGGCACGCTTTCGCGCCTGCTTATGATCGATACGCACACACTGGAGGCGGACATCGGCCGCGAGGCCGCGCTCTATCTTTCGCTTTCCTTGGCGCTTGCCTGCCGCCGCACAACGGACAGGCTCAAGCCCTCGGACACCGTGACGCAATCGCTTCTCGTGCGCCACTTCACCGCCTTATATGCAAGCGCGGGGCGGGAGTGTGTGTATCTTGTGCTGATGGACGAAAAGGAAAGGCTTATTTCGATCCTTCGCGCCTCCGTCGGCGCGGCGGACGGCTCGAGCCTTCTCCCAAGGCAGGTGCTTGAGCTTGCCCTGCGCGCAGGCGCAAGATCCGTCATTTTGACGCACAATCACCCGGGCGGGGATCTCACCCCATCCGAAGCCGATCTGAAAATCACCGCCGCCCTAGAGGCTTCGCTGAAAACGGCGCGCATCCGCTTTCTCGGGCACTATATTTTCGCAAGAGGGGATTTTTGCCTCGTCGGCGAACAAGGTGCGGTCGGGAAAGCACCCCTTATTAACCAAAAAGAAATCAGGTGATCTTATGCCGTTTTTAGGCACAATCGTTAACTTCGCCGCGGTGCTCGTGGCGGGTATCCTCGGCTCGCTTTTGAAAAAGGGCTTGCCCGAGCGCATTTCTAACGCCATTCTCTCCGCTATGGCGATCTGTGTTATCTACATCGGCGTGGACGGCATGTTAGAGGCCGCACCGCTTTTAAAGGAAGGCTCTGCGCTAAGCGGCGGTCTTGCCAAGGTGCTGATCATGATCCTTTCCATGGGACTCGGCACGCTGATCGGCGAGCTTTTGGACATCGATAAGCAAATGAACCGCCTCGGCGCATTCGTGGAGAAAAAGCTCGCTCCCGGCACGAAGGAGGGCAGCATTGCCAAGGGCTTCGTTGCCTGCAGTCTGCTCTTTTGCGTGGGCGCAATGTCGATCAACGGCGCAATTGCCGACGCCTGCGGCAGCCCCGACATCCTTCTTGCCAAATCCGTGATCGACGCGATCTCCTGCTTCGTTATGGCGACGACGCTTGGGATCGGCTGCGCGCTTTCCGCCTTCACGCTTCTCTTCTATCAGGGCGCGATCGCGCTACTCGGCTCGTTTCTTTCCGATTTCCTTCCCGCCGCAGGACTTACCTATATGTCCGTCACCGGCTCTTTGATCATCATTCTGATCGGAACGAATATGCTCGGCATGACCAAAGTAAAAACCGCAAACATGGTGCCTGCCATCTTCCTTCCTCTACTTCTTATGTGGCTGTTTCCCGTTGTTATATAAACAATAGTTTACATATTCCGCTTTTTCCATAAGGAGATATACCTTGCAAAAAAACGTTCTTCTCTCTGCCGTCGATCCGCTTTGCGATTGGTACGAGAAAAATAAAAAGCAATACCCCTGGCGAGAAAAGCGCGATGCCTACCGCATCTGGATCTCCGAGGTGATGCTCCAGCAAACGCGCACCGCCGCCGTGATCCCCTACTACGAGCGTTTTCTTTCTGCCTTCCCCACCGTGGAGGCGCTCGCGAGCGCACCCGATGATCTTTTAATGAAGCTCTGGGAGGGGCTTGGCTATTACAGCCGCGCAAGAAACCTCAAAAAGGGCGCGATACAGATCATGGAGCGCTTCGGCGGCGCATTGCCAAAAACCAAGGCCGAGCTGAAAACGATCGCGGGCATCGGCGACTATACCGCAGGTGCGATCGCATCGATGGCGTTTTTCGAGCCTGCCTCGGCTGTGGACGGTAACGTGCTTCGCGTTTGCATGCGCTTGCTCGGCTCGGATGCCGATATTTCCAAGGAGCAGACCAAGCGCGCCCTTGCCGCCATGCTCGACGCCGTTTACCCCACGGGGGAGCGCGCCGCCCTTTTCACCGAGGGACTCATGGAGCTTGGCGAGGCGGTCTGCATTCCCGGCGGCGAGGCGCGATGCGCGCTCTGCCCGCTAACAGAGCTTTGCGAGGCAAGAGCGGGCGGCATTACGCACCTGCTCCCCGCCAAGAGCGCAAAAAAGCCGCGCAAAATTTTAGAAAGAACCTTATTTATCTTCCAATGCGGCGACCGCTTCGGCATCCGAAAGCGCCCAGAAAGCGGGCTTCTCGCGGGGCTTTACGAATTTCCCGCCGAGGAAGCGGCACTTTCCGAAAAAGAGGCAAGCGCGCTTCTTTGCTCGCGGGGGATCGCTTTTTCCTCGCTGACCCCGCTCGGCGAGGCAACGCATATCTTCACACATCTCGAATGGCGGATGACGGGCTATCTCGTCACGCTTGAAAAAGAGATCGACGGCCTGATCTTTGCCACGCGCGAAGCGCTTTCCGCCGTATACGCGCTCCCCTCTGCCTTCCGCTTTTTCAAAAAGGCGATCGAGCCGTAAGACTGAAATCAAAAAAATTGCTCAAGATACGTTTGTGCTTGGGCTTCTCTATAAAAAAAACACGAGGTTATCTTTATGAAAATCATCATTGCGGGCGCGGGCAAGGTCGGCGAAACGCTGACCGCCCAGCTCTCCGAGGAAAATTACGAGATCACGCTGATCGACACCAACGCCGACACCCTCGAAGCCTGCGTAAGTGCCTACGACGTGATCGCCGTGCACGGCAACTGCGCCACCACCGCGTCGCTTACGGATGCGGGCGTGGAAAACGCAGATCTCTTGATCGCCGCCACCGGCAACGATGAGGTGAATCTTTTATGCTCCGTTACGGCGCACGCCTTGAATGAAAAGCTGCACACGATCGCGCGCATTCGCGACCCCGAATACACCGATGATGCCGTTCGTATGCGCCAAAGCTACGGCCTTTCCATGGTTTTCAACCCCGAAAAGCAGGCCGCAGAGGAGATCGCGCGCTTGATCCGCTACCCCGGCTTTTTGCGGCGCGACACCTTCGCCAAGGGGCGCACCGAGATCGTGGAGCTGAAGCTGGAGGGAAAGCACCCGCTGATCGGCGTTTCGCTTTCCGCACTCCCCTCGCTCGTGAAATGCAAGGTGCTCGTTTGCGCCGTTTTGCGCGACGGCAAGCCGATCATTCCCTCGGGCACCTTCGTGCTGGCGGAGGGCGACCGTATTTTCGTCACCGCGCCTACGAAAAATCTTACCCTTATGCTTAAAAATCTAAAGATCGTCAAGCACAAGGCGAAGAACCCGATCATCATCGGCGGCGGGCGCATCAGCTATTATCTGGCCGATCTGCTTGAAAAGAGCGGCATCTCCGCCAAGATCATAGAAAAGGATCGCGAGCGCTGCGAGGCACTCGCGGCGGCGCTTGCGCGCACCGAGATCGTGTGCGGCAACGTGGGGCATAGAACGCTGCTTGAAAGCGAGGGACTTCGCACCACGAACGCCTTGGTTACCCTAACCGATCTTGACGAACTGAATATGCTCGTTTCGATCTACGGCACGACGTGGGGCGTTCCCCAAGTCATCACGAAGCTCTCCCACGTGGAGGACTCCAAAATTCTCGACACCCTGCCCGTCGGCAGCGTGATCTGCCCGCGCAAGCTCTGTGCAAGCTCGATCCTTCGCTACGTGCGCGCCATGGACCATCAGACGGGTGCCGCCATCACGGTGCATTCTCTTGCAGAGGGCGCGGTCGAGGCATCGGAATTTTTGGTTACCACGGAAACGCTTTACCGCGGCAAGGCCTTGAGAGACATTCGCATGAAAAAGAACGTGCTCGTTGCTTCTATCACGCGCGCGGGCGAGACCGCCATTCCCGACGGCTCTTCCGAATTTGAGGTGGGAGATTTCATCGTCGTCGTTGCGCCTTCGTCTGCCGAGATCTATGAACTCAACGACATTTTCGCTTGATAAAAGCGTTTTGTAAATAATTCTTTGCATTCCACTTTATTTTAGAAAAACAGGAGTGGTTAGGTGAGTTATGAACTATAAAATGATGGGTCGCCTTTTCGGCCTAATACTTTGCCTGGAATCGGTCTTTATGATTCCCGCCTTCCTTCTCGCGTTTGCGGATAAGGACGAGGCGGTGGCGCGCGGCTTCTTTATCACCGCGGTGATCTGCGCGGTGATCGGTCTTGGGCTCTTGATCCTCTCCCGCCGCGCTAAAAGCGGTTTTTACGCCAAGGAGGGTCTTGTTTGCGTGGGTCTTTCGTGGATCCTTCTCTGCTTTTTCGGTGCGCTCCCTCTCTTCATCGGTGACGATATCCCTTCGTTTATCGACGCGCTTTTCGAGATGGTTTCGGGATTTACGACGACGGGCGCATCCATCTGCCCCGACGTGGAGTCACTTTCCCGCGCCACGCTCTATTGGCGCTCCTTCAGCCATTGGATCGGCGGCATGGGCGTGCTGGTCTTCGTGATGGCGCTGATCCCCATCGGCGGCAAGAGCGAGGGCTTTACGATGCATCTTCTGCGCGCGGAATCCCCCGGGCCCGACGTCGGCAAGCTCGTTCCCCGTATGCGCCAAACGGCGATGATCCTTTACTCCGTTTACGTTGCGCTGACGATCCTCTGCTTTCTTTTCCTCGTGCTGGATATGCCGGTATTCGATGCCCTTTGCACCTCGCTCAGCACGGCAGGCACGGGCGGCTTCGGTATCAAAAACGACAGCCTTGCAAGCTATTCGCCCTACGTGCAGACCGTGACCTCCGTTTTCATGATACTTTTCGGCGTCAACTTCTCCTGCTACTATCTTCTGCTTCTTCGCAACGTGCTCGGCGTGCTTCGCGACGAGGAATTAAGGCTTTACCTCGGCATCATCGGCGGCTCTGTGCTGCTGATCACGCTGAATACGCGCTCCCCTTTCACAAC
>JAFVQL010000030.1 GCA_017504785.1 Clostridia bacterium
GCGATGCGTAAGGATAAAGTTCTCGAATATATCGATCGTATGCAGGGCTCTATGCCGGAGGAAACATGCAAGGCGGGTAGCGGTGAGATCATCACCCAATCGGAAAGCGTGTTCTGCGAGCTTCCTGTGCCGGCGCGCACCAAAACGCGGGCCTACCTTCGCATTCAGGATGGTTGCAATCGCTTTTGTTCCTATTGCCTCATTCCATATTTGCGCGGAAGAAGCCGTTCGCGCAGTTTTGAAAGCGTGCTTGCTGAAGCCAAGGCGTGCGGTGCAAAGGAGATCGTGATCACGGGGATCGACCTCTCTTCCTATCGTGATGAAGGGCGAGGTCTCGGTGATTTACTCACGGCACTTGCAGACATGCCTGCCCGCATTCGCCTCGGTTCACTGGAAGTGAGCGTTATTACCGAGGATTTTCTTGCTAAGATGAAAGCGGCGAAAAATGTGATGCCACACTTCCATCTTTCCTTGCAGAGCGGTTCCAATCGCGTGCTGAGGGCAATGAATCGCCGCTACACGCGCGAGGAATACCTTGCGGCGTGCAATAGAATTTATCAATACTTTCCGGAGGCGGCGATCACAACGGATATCATCGTGGGCTTTCCGGAAGAGAGCGAAGCGGATTTCGAAGAATCGCTCTCCATCTTGGAGGAGGCTGGCTTTTCCAAAATCCACGCCTTTCCGTTTTCTATGCGGCAAGGCACGGCGGCGGCAAAGCGAAAAGATCTTGCCGGCGCAGTAAAAAAAGAACGCATGGCGCGCATGCTTGTAGCGTGCAGGGCTACAGAAGAGAAGTACCTCGCTCGATTTATAGGGAGCGTGCAAAAAGCGCTTTTCGAAGACGATGGCGGTTACACAGAAAATTACGTTCGCGTGTACTGCGATAGGGCGTTCGAGGGGGGCATGTACGAAGTGCGGCTTTTAGAACCGTATCGCGATGGTGCGCGTTGCGAGATCATAAAGGAACTGTAAAAGGAGAATAACATGGAAAGCTGTATTTTTTGTAGGATCGTTGCAGGGGAGATCCCCTCGGCAAAGGTGTATGAGGATGAAGAGATCCTTATCTTCAAGGATATCAACCCCATCGCGAAAGTTCATCTCCTCTGCGTGCCCAAGGAGCACTATAAAACGGTTGCAGAGCTGAATTCCGCGAGAGAGGACGTTCTTGCGCGCGCATTTTCCAAGATTGGAAGTCTCGCGCCTTCGCTGCGGCTGGAGCACGGTTTCCGCCTTGTGATGAATCAGGGCGAGAGCGCCGGGCAGACGGTCCCTCACCTGCACATCCATATTCTCGGCGGTGAGCCGCTTGGCTGGGAGTAAATAAAATTGCGTCGGAAAAAGCGAACGCGCACGAAGAGCTCAACCGTTTTAAAACGGCCGTATAAAAATTCATGTTACCGTCGATAATCCTTCCGAAATTTCGGGAGGATTTTTCTATGCGCACTGTAAAAAGCATGCTTAAAGTTATGGCCGTCGTCATCCTTTCTCTTGTATGTGTGCTTTTTGCATACGCCCTGCGC
>JAFVQL010000005.1 GCA_017504785.1 Clostridia bacterium
AAGCAGTTTCGAAGTAGCGGATTTTTTCATAGACGAGCCAATTTTTTTGAGAAATATGCGGATATTTAAGAAAAAATCGGCGAAGTATAGGGGAAAATCCGCACTTCCAAACCTTATGTGTTCGACTCTCTTACGGCTAACTACACTTTATTGTAGCATATTTCCCCGAAAATGTCAACGCGCGGCGCAGTGCGCCTTAGTATCTCTTTTTATAAAAAAAATCTTGACATTTCCTCTTTTCTTCTATATAATACATAAGCGGAGAGCTTTGTTCTTTTTTTCGTTTAAAAATATCGGAGGGTGTATGGCGGCAATCTTGAACGTGCTGAACACAGTGCTTGGCTTTGCGTACGATCATATTCTCAGCATAACCATGATGGTTCTGATGATCGCGGTCGGCGCGTATCTGACCTTTAAGACACGTCTTTTCCAGTTCAGAAAATTCGGCACCGTGATGAAAAACACGGTGGGCAGTCTTTTTGATAGGAAAAATCATGAAAAAAGCGGAAGCGGCGTTTCGCCCTTCCAGGCGGTAACCACCGCACTCGCGGGCACGATCGGTACGGGAAGCATCGCGGGACTTGCCACGGCTTTGGTTTCGGGCGGTCCGGGCGCGATCTTCTGGATGTGGGTGAGCGCGCTTCTCGGTATGGTAACGAAGTATTCCGAGATCGTTCTTTCCCTCAAATACCGTGAGAAGACCGTGAGCGGCTCGTATGTGGGCGGCCCGATGTACTATATCAAAAACGGACTCGGTGTCAAGTGGCTTGCGGCCGTGTTTGCGGTGTTTGCCATGATCGCTTGCATTGGTACGGGGAACGCAACGCAGTCCAACTCTATTTCCGGTGCGATCGAAAGAAGCTTCGGCGTTGCGCCGTGGATCACGGGTATCGTTCTCACGGTGATCGTCGGCGCGGTCATTCTCGGCGGCGTCAAGCGCATTGCATCGGTGAATGAAAAGCTCGTTCCCGTGATGGCGATCTTCTTTATTTTGGCTTCGGCGGCGGCTCTCTGTGTCAATGCGGGCAAGATCCCCGAGGCGTTCGCTCTGATCTTTCGCGAGGCGTTTAACTTTCGCGCGGCATTCGGAGGCGTAGCGGGATACGGCATTATGGCCGCAATGCGTTACGGCGTTGGCCGCGGCGTATTCTCCAACGAGGCAGGCCTTGGAAGCGCGCCCATCGCACACGCGGCTTCCAACACCGAAGAGCCCGTAAAGCAGGGTATGTGGGGCGTTTTCGAGGTGTTTTTCACCACGATCGTGATCTGCACCATGTCGGCACTCGTCGTTCTCACCTCGGATATTTATCTTTCCGCCTTTCACGCGGGCGTTGAGCCGTCGGTCAGCGGTGCGGCGCTCAGCGGCGCGGCTTACGGTGAGGCCATTCCCGTGGTGGGCGAGATGGGCATCGCGGCGGCAACCGTGTTCTTCGCGCTTTCCACGATCCTCGGTTGGGCGTATTACGGCGAGGTCTGCATAAGCTACGTGTTCAAAAATCACGCGCTCGGCGCGGTGGCGGTCTATCGTCTGGTCTACGTTGCGTTCGTTTTCATCGGCGCGGTGGCAGAGATCAAAACGGTTTGGCTCGTCGCCGATTGCTTCAACGTTCTAATGGCAGTGCCGAACCTGATCGCCTTGATCGCGCTTTCGGGCGTCGTCGTGCAGGCGACGAAGGAATATTTTGCAAAAAAGCATCCCCTGCGGGGCGAAAAGCTTTGATCTTTGAAATGAAAAACGGCGGCGCGGCTTTGCGCCGCCGCCCTTTTATCCGCAAAGACGCTTATAGCAAGCGGCTTTGTTTTTGCCGATTTACGGCTCGAAAGCGGACAAAGCCTTTTTCTCTCGTATGATTTTTTGATTTTTCGAAAAAACTTTTAAAAAAGGGGTTGACAAATCGATTTTCTTTTGTTATAATAGTTAAGCGCAATTGGAACGGAAGCTTAGCTCAGTTGGGAGAGCATCTGCCTTACAAGCAGAGGGTCAGGGGTTCGAGCCCCTTAGCTTCCACCACTAGAAGAGCTTGCTCTTCTTTTTACAATAGTGACTCCCACCGAGTCACAAACGAGAATGGCTTGGTAGCTCAGTTGGTTAGAGCGCTAGCCTGTCACGCTAGAGGTCGTGGGTTCGAGCCCCATCCGAGTCGCCATT
>JAFVQL010000031.1 GCA_017504785.1 Clostridia bacterium
AGATAGTAATGAATTGACGCTTTGCGTCATGAATTGAAGCCTGACGGCTTCATGATTTGAAAACTTTGTTTTCATGAATTGAATTGCTATGCTTTATCATGCCGAAGGCAATTCATGAACGAAGTTCAATTCACGGCGCAAGCCAATTCATGCCATTTAGGGCAATTCATTATGGGCACGCTCGAATAACTTATGTTAATCCTTCGTTATCGCGCGTGCCCATTCGGCGAAGCCTTCTTTTATCTTTGATATTGCGCAGAAAGTGAAGCAAAGAACTCCTTGTCAATAGAGCGCATTTGTTCCTCGGTGATGCGGAAGCACCAATTCCCTTCTGCTGTGCCCGGGGTGTTGAAGCGCGCATCGCTCCCTAAAAGCAGAAGGTCCTGCACGGGGAATACGACGAGATCGGCAGCGGATGCGTAAAGCGTCTTCATGGCGGCAAGGCACCCCTCGCGCAGATCCCATCCCTCGTAGCCGCAATAACGGAAGATCCATGCCCGTTTTTCATCGGAAAGCTTTGAGAAGAAGCCCATCAAGGTGTCATTGTCGTGCGTTCCGCTATATGCTACCGCATTTGGGGGATAAAGATCGGGGCGATGGGGAGAGTTATCTCCGTCAAACGCAAAGGCAAAAACACGCATTCCGGGAAAGCCGCTGTAGGAGAGGAGCTCTTCGACCGAGGGGAAAAGCTCTCCGAGGTCCTCTGCAATCAAAAGACCTTCTCCCGCTTCCTCCCTAAGTGCGTCTATGATGGCAAAGCGGGCGCCCTCGCGCCAAACGCCGTCCCTTGCATTGGGAGCATCCGCAGGGATATCGAAATAGGTGTCAAAGCCGCGGAAATGGTCAAGGCGCACGCCGTCAAACAGAGAGAGCATATGACGGATGCGTGCCCGCCAGAAGGAAAAGCCGTCCTCCTTCATTTTATCCCAATTATAAAGCGGGTTTCCCCACTTCTGTCCATCTGCCGAAAAATAATCCGGCGGAACACCGGCAACGCCGCGCGGGCTTCCATCCTCATTGAGCGCAAAAAACTCAGGATGAAAGAAAACGTCGGCGCTGTCAAGGGAAACGTAGATGGGTAAGTCGCCGATGAGAGAGATCCCTCTTTCGTTGGCATACGCGTGCAACGCCGACCACTGCTCATAAAAAAGGTAGGACAGCACGGCATAGGTGTGATACACGCGCGAGTCGGGGATATCGGTTTCAAATTGCTGCCAAGAAACACCGCCGTTTGCCGCCTTTAAGCCTTCAAAGCGGCAGTATTCCTCAATATACGGATGCAAAGAGAGAAATTCCTCTAAACACGCAGGCTCATCAAAACGGTCCGCGGCAAGCGTCAAAAGAGAAAGCCGCTCTTCTGCAAGTCGCTCGTATTCGCAGGACGTGGGTGTATGCTCCTTTGCCGATGCAATCTCCGACTGCGTTAAAAGACCCCTTTCTACGAGGTCTTCGAGATCCAAAAAGTAGGGGTTCAGGCTAAAGGAAGAGGGAGATGCATACG
>JAFVQL010000032.1 GCA_017504785.1 Clostridia bacterium
GACTATCTTTTATTACTTTGTTGAGTTTTTTCAAAGAGTGCTTTCTCGGTTTCCCAAGAAAACATTAACGAGATTCTTTCGCACTTACATGTGCTAAAAAATTTCCTTTGTTGTTCAATTTTCAAAGAGCAAGTGCCTTCGGGAGAGAACCGAATCTCAACCGCAAGCTTTATTATTCTATCATAACAAAAAGAAAAAGTCAACCCTTTTTTCGAAAAAAATTTCAAAAAATGCATTATTGTGCAAAACTCATAGAATAACTAAAATTAGGAGGGTTCTTTATGGCATCTATTTTGATACGAACGCTGATCATCTATCTTTTGCTTATGATCATTCTAAGGCTGATGGGAAAAAGGGAGATCGGACAGCTGGATGCATCCGATCTTGTTTCTACCCTACTGATCTCGGAGCTTGCCGCAATTCCGATCGACGATCCCGATATCCCGCTGCTCAACGCCGTGCTTCCCATTCTTTTTATTTTTTCTTTGGAGGTCATATTGTCTGCTGTAAAAAACAAATCGCCCCTGCTCGGCCGCGCGATCGACGGCGATGCCTGCTTTATTATATACAAAGGAAGAATTTTGCAAAACGTGCTGAAGGAAAACCGCGTTTCTGCCACGGAGCTTCTTTCCGCCGTTCGCACACAGGGCGTTGGTGACGTTAGCGACGTGGAATACGCGCTGCTTGAGCAAAACGGCACGATCTCGGTTTTGCAGGGCAAGCAGAGCAAGGTGGCGCACGCGGTTCTCATTGACGGAGAGCCGATCGAAAAAACGCTTTCCTTCATTGGAAAAACGAAAGAATGGCTGCTTTCCGAGATAGAAAAGCGAGGCACCCGCCCCGAGGAAATATTTTTAATGACCGTGACCGATGATGCAAAAATCAAGCTGATCAAAAAGGAGAAAAAGGCATGAAGGTAAAGATCCTCGCCACCGTGATATTGCTTATCACGCTCGGGACTTGTGCTTTGAACACATATTTTTTACTGCGCTCCATCGACCGCCTCACAAGCGACGTACAGGACTTTTCCTGCACCGAGCCCGCAAAAGAAGCAAAAGAGGGCGCACAGGCACTTTTCGAGAGCTACAAGCGGGCGGAAATTTTTCTTTCCCTCACCGTGAGCCACAATGACCTCACCGACATCGAATCCTTCTTTTCCGAGATGATCGGCTATCTTTCGGTTTCGGACATGGAAGGCGCAGAAATGGCAAAAAACCGCCTGATCGATGCGCTTGCACATCTCAGGCGGCTTTCGGGAGTCAATATGAGCTCGATTTTTTAGACAAAGGGGGAAAGATCCTTTTTATACGCATCCGTGCGTAAAATAGAATAGCTTTCCTTGGCGAGATTCTCTTCTTTAAGAATGCCGCACTCGTTTTTCAAAACCGAGACCAGATGCTCCGGATTCAAAAACGAAGCGGGATCGGCGCTGAGGATCGCGCGGATGCAGATTTCTTCCCCGTCGGCATATACCTTCGCAGAGTGGATCTGCGGCTTGATATTTACGGTTTTCATCACCTTTTCCTTACCGCTTTTTCCCTGCTTCTTTATGAGGATCTCTTCCCTCTCAAGGCAAGCGGCAATGCTTTCAAGCGCGCGCGTACCGTCAACAAGCGAGAAACGGAAATCGTATCCGAGATACGCCATGTCAGAAAATTTACCGTCGGTATAATACGCCTCGGTGACCTGCATTTCTTCGGTCATATTCTGATTCAGTGCGGCGATGGCATCCGACTCGTTCATACGCTCCACAAGGCGCACGTCTAAAAACTCGCAATCGCTTTCGCATCCGATCGAGAGCGGCGCGCCGAAGATGAGCTTCGGCTTCGGGTTAAAGCCCTCGGTGTACCAAAGAGGAAAGCCCGCGCGGACGATGATCTTATGCATCGTGCGAACGAGGTCCAGATGCGAGATATATTGCAGGGCACCCTTTTTATAAAACTTAAACCGAAGCGTGATATACGGGAGATTTTTTACTTGCACCATCTCGTTTTACCTCCCAAGGCCGAGGCACCGCATCCGCTGCAATGCTCGGAGCACGCCGGCGTGGTTTCACCCTTATAGGCCTTTTCTCTTTCACGCTTTAAAAATTGCTTGGTAATACCGCAATCGATCACGTCCCAAGGCAACACCTCGTCAAGACCGAAGCCGCGCGTGGTGTAATACGCGGGATCGACACCCGCCGATGCAAACGCGCGCATCCAGCGATCGAACGAAAAGCCCTCTTCCCACGCATCCAGATATGCGCCCGCTTCCACAGCGGCGGCAATGGCGGGAGCGAGGCGGCGGTCGCCTCTCGTGAGGACGGCTTCGATAAACGAAACCTTCGCCTCGTGATAGTTGTATTTGATCCTTCTGTCGGTAATACAGCCGCGCAGATACGACTGCTTTTTGATCAGAGATTCAAAGCTATCCTGCTTTTCCCACTGAAACGCCGTAAAGGGCTTCGGAACGAAGCAGGCCACCGACACCGTGACGCCGAGTCCCGAGGGGCGCTCCTCGCGCGGCAGCTCGTAATAAGTGTCGATCACGCGCTTTGCCGTTTTCGCAATGCCCTCGATATCCTCGTAGGTCTCCGTCGGCAGACCGTTCATGAAATAGAGCTTGACACTGCTCTTTCCGCCGCGGAATGCGATACGCACGGAGCGCAACAGATCCTCTTCGGTTACGTTCTTATTTATCACGTCACGAAGCCTTTGCGTTCCTGCCTCGGGCGCAAAGGTGAGACCGCCCGTGCGTACAGAAGAGATCTTCTGCATCAGCTCCTCGGAGAAGCTATCCAAGCGCAGAGAGGGCAAGGACAGGCTGACGTGTGCATCGTCCGTCCATTCAAGCAAAAGATCGGTAAGCTCGCGCAGACGCGAATAATCGCTCGTGGAAAGCGAGATCAGAGAGATCTCGTCATATCCCGTGTTTTCAAAAAGGCATTTGGCAGCCTTGCAAAGCGTTTGGGGCGATTTCTCGCGGATCGGACGATAGATCATTCCCGCCTGGCAGAAGCGACAGCCGCGGATGCATCCACGGTATATTTCGAGCGTGATGCGGTCATGCACGGTTTCAATATACGGCATGACGAGCTTATCGGGATACGGCGCTTTGTCAAGATCCTTGACGATCCGCTTTTTGACCTTTTTCGGAACGTCGGGAAATTTCGGGGTATAGGCGGCAATCGTGCCGTCCTCGTTATAGGTCACGTCGTAAAGTGAGGGCACGTACACACCCTCGATCTCCGCCGCCGCACGGCGCAAAAACGCACTGCGGCTATACGTTCCGTCCGCCTTCATTTGCATATAAAGGTGGCAGATATCCGAAAGGAGCTCTTCCCCCTCGCCGATATTCATCAGATCAAAAAAGTCTGCCATCGGCTCGGAATTGTAGGCACAAGGACCGCCGCCGAGAATGATCGGCTCGTCCTCCTTTCGATCCTTTGACAAAAGAGGAATGCCCGCAAGCTTCAGCATGGAGAGCACGGTGGTATAGCAAAGCTCGTAATGTAAGGAAAATCCGAGAATATCGAACGCCTTGACGTCCTCACCGCTTTCAATCGCCGTCAGAGGAATGCCGTGCTTTTCCATCTGCGCCTTCATATCCTCCGCGGGCGCGTATACGCGCTCACACCAGATCGCGGGATCTTGGTTAAGCGTATGGTACAAAAGACGGGAGCCGAGATTGGACATGCCGATCTCATATACGTCGGGAAAGCAGAGCGCAAAGCGAAGCGAGATATTTTCCTTATCCTTCACGATGCTATGCATTTCGCCGCCGATATAACGCCCCGGCTTCTGCACGGATTTCAAAATAGAAGAAAGGTCTTTAATGCTTGTCATTTTTTGGAGTTACCTCTGTTCTGAGAATGTCCTTTCTGCAAAAGCTTTTTCCATGCGTAAATTCCCAAAGCGGCAACCAACGCAAGCTGCCAAAGTCCGTACGCGATCGACGGCAAGGAGCGAAGAAGCCCAAAAAGAGAAAACATGATGCCGAGGAATGCGCCGCTGCCTATGGCTAAAAATGCGGCACCGATCAAGCTTTTTTGCATATACACATAACGGCGGCAAAGAAGCAGAAGAGAGATCGCACTCGACTTATCCGCCGTGCTCACAAGGCCGACACTGGCCTTATCGAGAAGCACGTCGGATGCGGGCATCTCTGCGTTTCGGATCACGCGGATCAGATCCCTATCCGATGCGAGATACCGCATAAGCTCTCCACTGACGTTGGGATCCTTCGTATAAACGAGAGAAACGATTTTTTCTTCCGCAAAAACGGAAAGAAGATTGCTATATGCCTCCGATAACTTATATTGTAAATAAAACTTTGCATATACGCGGCCGTTCTCTGCAGCGTACATAACTTTAGTCGCAACGTCTACGGATTCACGGTTATCCTTTTCCTTCGGAAGCAAGATGCCCTTGGATGCAATATACGCCTCGTCACCCACGTGGAAGGTGGCATCCCCGATCCTGCCGTAGATACCGCCCTCCTCCAAGAAGGCTTCGTCCGCGGGCGGGCATTTTTTTACAAGAGTGGAAGAAAACAGAACGTCCAGCGGTCCGCCGATCACGGAAAACAGAGACGACATCTGCTCGACAACGGTTGTAAATTCCTTTGCCGAATCATAAAGAATGATATGCTTGAGCGCAACGTCACCCTTTTCGAAGATCTCGGTGTCCTTAAATGCGATAACATCTACGCCCGCATAATCGTAATGCGAGGTTTCGCCAATCACACCGCCGCCCTCCGACGAAGCAATGCGCGCCGAAAGATAGTACGGCAGTCGGTGCGCGAGCAACAATACGGCGGGAGCGGAAAGATAGAAGGTGATCACGAGGGTGGCGGCTCCGTCACTCATACCGTCTCCGACCAAAAACATAACGACTGCGGCGATCAGGGATATACCAAGGCTGATCAGCAGGTATTTGAGATTTCTGCGAGTGCTTTCCGCCGATTTTCTTTCTCTTGCAAAGAAATCGGAAATAAAGGTGGCACGCGCGAGTTGCGCGACCTTGGATTTATACTCATCCACCGCGCCGTCAAGGGCGAACTTCTCCTTATCAAGAAGGCGCGTCATTTTCTTATCAACGGCGATCTTTTCTTCCCTTCCGCCCACGTGGGTAAAGGTGATGAATGACGCACGGTGGCGAAGATAGGATGCCGCGATCGTGGCAATCGTGAAAAGGCCGAATACGAAGCCGCAAAGGCTTTGGATCGAAGGAACGGAAAACATAACCGTAAAGGTGTGCACCATCTGCAAAAGGAATGCGATCGGCAAAAAGAGCTCCGTATGGAAGAGCCCCCTCGTCAATGCGCGGAAGCCGCGCATGATCTCCGGCGCGGCAAGCAGCAGAAGGCAGATGACGATCTGCATATCCAGAAAAACGAGTGCAAGGGGGAAACCCGAAAATCCGAGAAATGACAAGGCATCCACACCGATCAGATGCACGTTTTCAATAAAGCACAAAATGAGCGTCAAAAGCAAGGCGGCACCAAGACGAACGGCAACCGAATTCAAGCGGTCAAGGAACATATCCTTAAACGCCGTTTTTTGTCCTGCGCTCACGTATTCCTTTGCACCGAACACACCGTGGGTGAGGGGCGTCTGCTTGACCGTTTCGGGAAGTCGGCTCTCGCCGATATCCTCGGGATAGTCAAAGATCCGCATCGTGCTCTCTTCGGGATCCGGAACGGAATACGCATCCGCTTGCACAGCGGCGCCTCTGTCTTCAAAAAGTGGCTCTTCGGAGAGCGGCACGGCTGCCGCTTCGGCTTCCTCTGCGGGCGCATCGATCTGCGCCTCTGCGGGCTCACAGGATGCGGGGGTGAGCAAAGACTCGATCTCCTCCTTTTCATGCGCGAGCGTGCGCTCGGGCGCGGCCACAGGCTCCGACACCTCCGCTATGGGCTTGGAAATATTGACGACTGCCTCGTCTGATGGCAGATTTCCTCCCGACGCAACGAGCACGGCACCCTCGGCTTCCTTCTCTTCCTCCTCGGCCGTGGGATCCACGGAAAGAGGACGGGGGATCTTTTTGGGCGGGCGCGGCTCACTCGCCATGCGATAGTTTTCGCTGGCATCGGTGAACTTCGGCACGTAGGTGGAATAAAGCGTTCTTTTCTCCTCAAGGATCGGAGTATTGTATTTTTCATCCACCACGAAGGAGGACGGCAAGGAAAACTCCTCCGCCCCTGCGGGATGCTCAAAGGAGATCACCTCGGCCTCCTCGTCGGCAACCACCGTCACCTTTTCTACACGGGGTAAATTTTTCTCATAGCTTTCAAGAGGCTGAAGGGGCGCGGGATCTATGTCCTTTGCCGCCTCATTTTCGGGCGCGACGGGCACACCGGGAAGCTCTTGATCAAAGACCAAGCCTATACCGCCGGAGAAAACGAATTCCTCCGAGCCGCCCTCGGCACTTCTATGCACGATCTTACCCTCTTTTATATCGCTTTTGCTCTTATTCAGTATATCCTCAATATTGCTCTGCGCCCGGGTGTTTTTTTCAAAATCCTGCACCGAAAGAGTCCTCCTTATCTTCTTCTTTGTCTTGCGATCTCGGACAGCAGTACTGCCGCCGCCGCAGAAACGTTCAGCGAATTTACCCTTCCGTACATAGGGATCGAAACGGTGAAATCGCATTTTTCTTTTACCAAACGGGAGATGCCCTCCCCCTCACTGCCGAGAACCAGGCCGACAGACCCTGCAAGATCCGTTTTTTCATACGCCTCGCCGCCCATATCGGCGGCATAAAACCAAAGGCCTTCCTCCTTCAGCTCGTCCATTACCGAGGCAAGGTTGGTTACCTTGGCAATACGCATATGCTCAAGCGCGCCCGCCGAGGATTTGGATACGACCGAGGTAAGCCCCACCGCGCGGCGCTTGGGAATGATCACGCCGTGCGCGCCGCAACACTCGGCGCTTCTTATAATCGCTCCGAGATTGTGCGGATCCTCCACACCGTCGCAAAGCACGATAAAGGGCTTCTCTCCGAGAGATGCGGCGTATTCGAGGATCTCACTCACCGTGCAGTAATTTTTCTCTGCCGCAAGTGCGATAATTCCTTGATGTGCCGCACCGCCGCACATCGCGTCCAAACGGCTTTTATCCGCTTCCACGATCGGAATACGGCGCGCCGCGGCCTCGCCGATCAAAAGATTGATCGAGCCCTCACGCTCACCCGAGCGGATATAGATCTTCTCTATATCTCGGCCACCCGCCAACAGCTCACGCACTGCGTTTCTGCCGATCACGAGCCCCTCGCTTGGCTCGATCGGATGCCGAGGCGATGCATTTTTTATAGCACCGGGCTTATTATATTTTCTGTCCGCGCTTCCTTTACGAGCGTATCTCTTTTCCATTTTTTCCCTCTTTTTCACCTACGTCCATCAAAGACCTGCTTCTTTTTTCAAAAGCCATGGTGAAGATAGACTTATCCATTGTTATACACAACCATTATAACATACTTCTGCCGATTTGTACAGTATTATTTTAAAAATTTATACTTTATTTATATGTAAAAATAAGAAAGCGGCATGGATCGCTCCATACCGCTTTCTTATTTTGGCTTAAGGCAAACTTATGCGTTCTTGTTCGCTGCGAAGCACTCGCTGCAGTAAACGGCCTTACCTTCGGTGGGCTTGAAGGGCACCTGGCATTCCTTACCGCAAGCCGCACATACTGCAGGGAACATTTCTCTTGCGCCCTTAACAGCATTCTTTCTTGCAGCACGGCAGTCCTTGCATCTCTGGGGCTCGTTCTCGAATCCCTTGGATGCATAGAATTCCTGCTCACCTGCGGTGAACACGAAATCATTGCCACAATCTTTGCACTTCAATGTCTTGTCCTGGTACATGGTTTCTCTCTTCCTCACTTAAAGTGGTATAAAAATTTTGCCCGTGACGGATTCCAACCGACGCCTTTGTAAACAACGCTCTCCCTTAAGCTAACCTGGGCATATAAACAAATCAATTCGACAGAAAGCTATCTCTGCTTGCGCGAATGCGACGAAGCAAGCGATCCTTGGCATTCTCCACAGATTTTGCAGTCTTGCCAAGACGCTCTGCCGTTTCAGCCGACGAACGGCCGTTCACACACATGGATAAAAACACCTCGTATTCATAATCCGAGGCAAGCGCTCTCACCTTCCCGAGAAGCTCACCGAAGGTCTCGTCCCTAACGAGCGCATTCTCCACCGTGGCAGGCACCGCTACGCGATCCACGTCCACCTCGGGGGCGATATCGGAAAGGATCTTGCGGGTCTTCGCAAAAAGAGCACCCATACGGCGAAGCACGCAAATTCTTGCATACAGGCCGAAGGTCACGTCCTTCTGCGAAAGATCGTAAGAAAGTGCCGCCGCATACAGCGTTACACACGCTTCAGAATAGGCTTCCTTACGGTCCGAGGGTGACGAGAAAAAGTTTTGCACCGCGCGGTACATCATGGGCTCATATCTCTCGACCAAGGTGGCAAACACCGCCACATCCCCTTCTCTCAACCGCGAAAGCAACTCATGAACATTTACGCTTTCATCCATAAATCCTCACCATTTATTATATCTTTTTTAATAATTTTGTCAATAGATTTTTTCAATTTTTTTCCAAAATGTATTTTTTTCATTGCAATACAACAAGAAAAGCAAGAATGATTTGTGCATTATGACAAATAGTCTAACTTTCCCGTTGCAGCAAAAAGAAGGCTTCTCCAAACCACGTTCGGTCTCTGCTCGAAGTTCTCCTTCACGCGCTCTGCCTCTGCACGGCTGGGGCGTGCGATACGGACCGAGAACAAAAGCCCCTCCGCGTCCGTTACCTCAAGATCCACGAGATACCGACCGTTTTTCTCCTGCGTGATCGTTCCCGTCACCTTACCGCCGCGCTCCGAAATAGAGATGTATTTCGCCGCACATTCCTCGCTGCGCTCGCGAAGCCCTGCATCAAGCGTATCGTACAGCTCTCTGGCAACCATTCTTCCGAGATCTTCAATTATATAGTACGTTTTGCCTTCGATGCGCTCCGCGTGCACGTGCCCACTCTCCACGAGATCCAAAAGCGCCTCGTTATATTCAAGAGAAAAGGTAGGTGCATTCTCGACGATAATATAGCTCATGGTGATATCATCCATGGGATAGGATACGCGATCCAGAATATACAAAAGAAAAACCTTGATATCGGTCATCGTTCGCAAGATCTGCGGCTTCTTTTTTTTCATAACGCCTCCAAAAAAGAGAAAACAAATGCAATTTCAAAAGCAGAGAGAAGCCAGATACAGCTTCTCTCTGCTTCTCTGCCGATCGGCAGTTATGGATCTAAAATTATTCTGCGTCCTTCTGATCGTCGTACACAAAGTACTTCTCATAGCTCTTCAGCTTTGCCTTCGTGAAGGATGCATTTCCGAAATAATCAAACTCTACGCCGGAAAGGCCCTTGCCGATCACGGCAACCTTCTGGTTAAATACGACGGGGATCACGGGAACGTCCTCTGCGATCAGACCTGCGGCAGCGGCAAGCTTGCTTGCGCGCTCTTCCTCGGTCGTTGCTGCGTACGCCGCACTTACAAGCGTATCGTACTCTGCCTGCTTCTCGGCGGTCCAAAGAGCGAGAGGAGAACGAAAGGCATCCGCATCGCCTTCCTCCATACCGTTAGCAAACACAACGCCGTTACCGCACATCTTGGAAGAGAGAGATGCAAGGCCGACGAAGGGATCGGCGGAATACATCTGCCACTCAAATCCCACAACGTCGCACTTATCCTCCGCATCGGAAAATTGGTCGCCCTCGGCAACCGTCTTAACGATGTACTGAACATAGGAATCATACTTTTCGGTCTCTTCACCGAGCGAGCTGTCATACACCTCGCTGATCTTCGTCTTTTCGTACTTCACCGTAACCTTGAGACCGATCGCTTCCCAAGCGGCCTTTACGAGATCACCGATGATGCGGCTGTCCGCATCGTCGTTCAAAGCAAGCTTCACCTCGGCGCCCTGTGCCGCCGCGGGAAGAAGCGATGCCGCAGCAGTGCTTGCGCTTGTGTCAAAGAGCTTGGTGGGATTAAAGTCGGGGCCCTTCACGCCCATGGATGCATGAGGAACGAACGCGGTAGCGGCCTTTGCAAAAACAAGCGCCTCTGCGATCGCATTACGGTCCAGAGCCATGGACATTGCCTTACGAACGTTTACGTCGTTAAACAACTCGTTCTCGGAAACGAATGCGAGAGTGAAGGTGGAAAGAGCGTCATATTTATCCGCATCCTTCGCAAGCGTTTCGTTCTTTCTTGCATCTGCGGTTGCTTCGCCAAGATAGAACACAGCCTTGTTTGCGATATCGTCATACGTAAGAGAAACAAGCTTTGCGTTGGGTGCCCAGAAATTCACGAGCTTATAAGGCTTAACCACCTTATCCGCGCGTCTTGCATCCGCACTCTGATGGTAACCCGTGTTTCTTTCAAGGCAGATCTCGCCCTCCTCTACGTCATAGGCTGCGATCTTGAAGGCACCGTTGGTCACGATCGTTGCGATGCTCTTGGACCAGAAGCCGGGATAGCTCTCCACCACGCTGTGACGAGCGGGCGCGGTCGCAATCGAGGCAAGGTTCTGAAGAAGCTGATCCACGTTCGCATTCTCGCGATAGGTGATAAGGATCGTCTTGTTATCGCCCTTGTTATATGCAGCTACGTCGTCTACGGAAGAGATCTGACCGCTCTTTGCCTCGTATGCGTTTTCGATATCATACAGAAGAGCGGCCGCGGGATTCGCATTCTCAGGATCGAGGATACGCTTCCATGCGGACACGAAGTCATTGGGCATAACGGCATTACCGTCCGACCAATAGCTCTCACGCAGAGTGATCGTGATCTCGCGCTTTTCCTCGTCGATCTCATAATCCTCAGCGGCAGCCATCTCAAGCTTACCATTCTCGTTTACGGAGAAAAGCGGCTCAAACAGAAGGCTCATAAACTGTGCCGCGTTATCGCTCACATAATAATCACCGGGATCCAGGTCGTACACCTCGTTACCAAGGTATACTGCGATTTCGGCACCGCCGCCGTTTTTATTCCCGCAGGAAGAAAGAACGAGCATGGAACCGACCAGCATGGTCATCGCCAGAAGCAAACTGATAATTCTTTTCATTGTCTAACCTCCGAAAGGCCATAGCCTTCCAATTTTATTACTATAACATTTTAACACAAGCAAAAATATTTTTCAATGCTTTTTCGTTATGTTTCATACGCGAGTGAGATTTTTTGTTAATACGCACAACAAAGAACAAAAAATCTTGTAGAAAATAAACAATTTATTTTACAATAAGAGCATCCAAAGGCAACTTCGGCACGCGGTGCGTTCCGTCGGGAAGGCGGTAATAATGAATATCCGCCCCTACCGCATCGCAAAGCTCGACGTGCTCCACGGGAGCGCCAAGCGTGAGCACAAGGCGCACGCACATTCCCTCAGGCGCAAAGCGTGCGTTCGTTCTTTCTTGATGGAAGCTTGCGAGCATACAGCCGCCGAGCCCCTGCGCCACCGCCGTCAGCATGATGGACTGCGCCGCGATGCCGATATCCACGTCCAGAAGCGCACTCTTCTCCTGTGGCGAGAGGATGAGAATATAAGAGGTTGGCCGCTCGCCCCTTTCGGGACCTTGCCAATCCTTCAGATACCCCGCCCACGCAAGCTGCAAAAAGAGATATTCGCATTCTTCCTTTTCATGCACAAGGCGAAAGCGCAAGCGCTGCATATTCCCCGCAGAGGGAGAAAAGCGCGCGCTCTCCACCAAGGATTCAAGCTCCTTTACGGTTTGCCTTTTGCTTTCATCAAAACGCCTATAAGAGCGGTTCTTTCGAATCAAGTCCTTCATATAATCACCAAAATGCAAACATTAGTAAACAAAATCGAATTCAAAATCGTAAATGCTCACCGTGTCTCCTTCCTCGACACCGGCTTCGCGCAACTTATCGATCACGCCGTTTTTGATCAAAATTCTCTGGAAGAAGTTGAGCGATTCATAGTCATCGAAATTGACCTGACCCATGAGATTATAGAGCCAATCTCCCTCCACGTAATACACGCCGTCTTGCTTTTTGACAACGGTTTCTTTCTGACCGAAGGTGCTTGCGATCGCCTCCTCCTCGGTGATCTCGGACTCATAAACCGTGAGAGGCGGCAGGGTTGCGAGCGTTTTTGCGGCAAGGGAAACCAACTCGTCAAGCCCCTCTCCGCTGACTGCGGATACGAACACAAGGGGTCTATCGAGCTTTTCGCAATACGCCTTAAGCTCCGCAACGATCGGCTCTTCTTCCAAAACGGAGTCCATTTTATTGGCTACCACGATCTGCGGACGAAGCGAAAGCTCCTCGGAATACTTTTCAAGCTCCGCATCAATGGTGTCGATATCCTCCAGAGGATCGCGCCCGTCTGCGGCGGAGATGTCCACGACGTGCAAAAGCAGCCGGCAACGGTCGATATGGCGCAAAAATGCGTGACCAAGGCCTTGACCCTCGGATGCGCCCTCAATGAGGCCGGGGATATCGGCGGCAAGGAAGCCCTGCCCTTCTCCCGCGCTGACCACGCCGAGATTTGGCGAGAGGGTCGTGAAGTGGTAGTTTGCGATCTTGGGCTTCGCCGCGCTGATGCGCGAGAGGATCGAGGATTTTCCGACGTTCGGGAACCCGATCAAGCCCACCTCTGCGAGCATTTTCAGCTCGAGAAGGATCTCGCGCTCCTCACCGCGCGTTCCGCTCTTGGCGAAACGGGGGATCTGGCGCGTGGGGGTTGCAAAATGGCGGTTACCCCATCCGCCTCTGCCGCCGCGGCAAACCGTGTACGTATCGGCGTTTGCCATATCAAAGAGGATCTTGCCCGTCTTTGCATCCTTGATCAAGGTGCCGGGGGGGACGGGAAGGTAGATGTCCGCACCGTTTTTGCCGTGCTTTTTTCCGCCCATTCCGTTCTCGCCGTTCTCCGCGACGAACTTTCTTTTGTAGCGGTAGGAAAGAAGCGTATTCGACCCCTGATCTACCGTAAAGATGACGTTACCGCCTCTGCCGCCGTCTCCCCCGTCGGGGCCGCCCGCAGAAACATATTTTTCGCGGTGAAACGCAACGGCGCCCGCGCCGCCGTCTCCCGCTTTCACATAGAGTTTAATATTATCGATAAACATACTTTTTCCTCAATTTAGTTGCCCGTTCCGTCCTCACCCTTCTGACGGATGGTGAATTTTATCGGCGTGCCCGAGAAGCCAAAGGTGTCCCTCAAGCAGTTTTCAAGGTATCTCTGATAGGAGAAATGGAAGAGCTGCTCGCTGTTGCAGAAGATCACGAACGTGGGCGGATTGGTTGCCGTCTGCGTCATGTAATAGATCTTCAGGCGCTTGCCCTTATCCGAGGGGGGCTGAACGCGGTTCATCGCATCGTTCAACACGTCGTTGAGCATACCCGTGGTGATACGGCGCGAGGACTCGGCATGCACGCTCTTGATCATTTCGTAGAGGTTTTCCACACGCTGTCCCGTTTTTGCGGAAACGTAGGCGATCGGGGCGTAGGTCATATACGCCAGCGACGTGCGTACCTCTCGGTTAAAGTGATTGGTGGTGGAATTATCCTTCTCGATGCTGTCCCATTTATTGATAACGATAATGGATGCCTTTCCCGCCTCGTGGGCAAGGCCTGCGATCTTCTCGTCCTGCTCGGTCACTCCGTCTGCCGCATCGACCATGATCAGACAAACGTCCGCACGCTCCACGGCAAGCTTTGCGCGAAGAGCGCTGTATTTTTCGATACGGTCCTCGACCTTGGACTGGCGGCGGATACCCGCGGTGTCAATAAAGTTGAAGATGCCGTGCTTATTTTCAACGCGCGTATCCACGGCATCCCGCGTCGTGCCCGCGACGTCCGAAACGATCACGCGCTCTTCCTCGCACATACGGTTGATGATCGAGGATTTGCCCGCGTTCGGCTTACCGATCACGGCAACGTTGATCACGCCCTCGTCCTCTGCCTCGGTTTCATCGAAATTACAGCATTCGACGACCGCATCCAAAAGGTCGCCCGAGCCGGTGCCGTGCAGAGAGGAAAGTGCGATCGGCTCTCTCTCAAAGCCAAGCTCGTAAAACTCGTAAAACTCGAAGGGCAATGCACCCACGCGGTCCACCTTATTTACAACCACGATGACGGGCTTACCCGACTTTTTCAGCATTACGGCGATATCGCGGTCATCGGCGACGAGGCCTGCGCGCACGTCGCACATAAAGATGATGACGTCTGCCGTTTCAATGGCGATCTGCGCTTGTGTACGCATCTGGCGGAGAATGGTGTCGTCCGTCTTCGGCTCGATACCGCCCGTATCCACCAAGAGGAAGCGGCGCTCTCCCCACTCTGCCTCCGCATAAATTCGGTCACGGGTGACACCCGGAGTGTCCTCCACGATGGATCGGCGCTCGCCGATCAACTTATTAAATAAGGTGCTTTTTCCCACGTTGGGACGCCCTACAATGGCAACGATAGGCTTTGACATAGCTTCCCTTTTCTACCTTTCTTTCTTATTTGAATCGCGCTTGCCTTCGGCGGCTTACGCCTCACAGTCTCCGAGGATCGCGTGCAAAAGACTGTCACCGTCATTTTCCACGGCGCGCACGCGCACGGACAGCTTCTTCTCCATTTCCTTGACGGTCATGCCGCAAAGGAACACGTCCTCCCCTTGACGAAGGGCGCTTTTGGAAATAAGAAGCACCTCTCCAAGGGGCTGATCTTCCAGCTGCTCGCAGATGTCCTTGCCTGTTAAAAGACCCGCGACCGTAATGCTTTCTCCAAAGAACTTATTGATTATTTTGTAAACGTTTATTTTCAAATTCGGATAGATCTCTTCCATTCTTCTTGCGATCGAGGAAATTTCCGAAAAGGCGGCAACGCCCGTGGCAATACTGATCTCTCGTTTCTCTTCCGCACCGCCTGCCCCCTCGGCATCCTCTGCCGCGAAAGAAAACTCCTCGCGCAGGGAGCGGAGCATACCGACGCCGTTTTCGATCTGCGGATAGCCCTCGTAGCACTCCTCCTCGGGGAGAGGCCTGCCCGCCTTCAGATAAAATTCATCCGCGAGGAAGAAAAGGCGGCTGCCCGTTTTCTGCTTATGTGCCTCGGCGAAGCGCTCCACCGCATCGATCACGGCGGCGGCCTCCTCTATGGAAAAATCCACCAGGGGATACAGCCCGTCTCTAAACCTCGTCAGTCCTGCGGGGACGATGGAAACGCTCGACAGGGACGGATAGTATTGCGAGAGATCGCGCATGGATCTTTCAAGCTCTTCTCCGTCGTTAATCCCCTTGCAAAGCACGATCTGCCCGCAGATCGAAAGCCCCGCATCGGCAAAGCGATTAAGATAGGAAAGCACCTTGCCCGCATTTTTATTCTTCATCATTTTCACGCGAAGGTCGGGATTTGTGGTATGGATCGACACGTTAATCGGGGAGAAGCGCATTTTCACGATACGCGCCACGTCCTCCTCGGTCATATTCGTGAGCGTTATGTAATTTCCGTGGAGGAAGGAAAGCCTCGAATCGTCATCCTTGAAATAGATCGACTCGCGCATTCCCTTTGGGTTTTGATCGATGAAGCAGAAAACGCAACCGTTTTTGCACCGTTGCTTTTCATCCATCAAGGGCGTTTTGAAGGCGAGACCAATATCGTCATACTCCCTTTTTCTGATCGAAACCGCAAAAGGCTCGCCGGCGCGAAGAAGATGCAGCGTTACGCTTCTCTCCGCAAGATAAAATCTGTAATCCAATACGTCACGGATCGGAGAATTATTGATATCCAAAAGAAAATCGCCCGCACGAATGCCGTGGCGCTCCGAAAGCGACCCCGCAGCAACCTCTGTGATCTCTACCATGTTCTTCTCCTTTCCCACACTTATGCAAAATACACTTTATTGCGCCATAATGCGCCAATGTATATTATAACATATTTTTTTAAAATTTCAAGTTAATTTTATATTTTTGCGCGTTTTTTTACAGAAGCAATTGAAAAACGCCTTGCGCTGTGCTATACTTATGGTGAAGAAAAAAAGCGACAAGAGAGAAAAAGGGATACCGCGCGCTTTTAAAAAAACAGGGCGGCAAGCACCGATCCGCGCGCATCCGAAAAGCGACTGCATTCTTGCAAAAGGCGAAAAGGTCGCTCCGAGATATGCAAATTTCTCGCATTTCTTTTCCGAAAAAGTATTACATTTTTGCGTTTTTTGTCTGTTTTTGAAAACTTTTATTTACATTTTTATCAAAATAGTTGCGTTTGCGGGTATTTAGATCGCGCGCATAAGAAGAACCAAGGAGAGTACCATGACAACGAAGCAACAATTTAAAAGGATGGAGAAGATCCTTCTCGACCTTTTCGGGAAGCAAAGCATGACGAAAAAGCACGCAATTGATACGGCGCTTTCCGCATTTTCGCTCACGGCGGAGGAGCTGCGCGACAACGGCACCAACGGCAAAAAGAACGTCTTAAAAAGCAGACTTGGCGAGACTTTTGCCAACCTTTGCAGAAGAGATATCCTCGCCGCGGATGAGAGCGGCGTTTACACGCTGGTCAAGGCCCGCCCCGTGATCATTCACGAGGAAAAATGCGAGGCGGAGATCCTTGCGGCTCTAAAGGAGGAAAGGAAAACGCGCGCGGAGCTGACCGCGCTTCTCTCCGAAAAGCTCGGAACGAACCGCACCGCCACCAAAAAGGACGATGCGCGCCTTTCCGCCGCGATCACCGCGGTGCTCACAAGGCTTTCGGCAAACGGGCTGATCCTAAAGGAGGGGAACGCCTATTCCCTTTGCGAGCAATGCACCGCCGATCCCACGTGCGTGATGCAGCTTGCGAATTTGCGCGCGGAATATCTTGCTCGCGTGCACGCCAAGGGCGGAGAATTTTTCGAGCATTATTTTATGAATCTGCTTGAAAAATACGTTTCGCTCCAAAAGACCGTGCTGGAGAATACGACCGTTGGCGGCTCGGAGGATGGCGGTATCGACGGCATTTTACGCACGCGGGATTGCCTCGGCTTCGAGGAGACCGTGCTCGTGCAGACCAAGAATCGGCGCATGACCTTTTCCGAGCGCGATATGCGCGGCTTTTACGGCGCAGTGCACGCCGCAAGCGGCTCGCGCGGTATCTTCGCCACCACGGGACTTTTTCACACGGGTGCGCGAAAATTCCTTGATTCCCTGCCGGATCTTGTTGGCATTGACGGATATATGGTATTCGATATGGCGGTCAAAACGCTTTACGGCATCAAAAAGAGCGGCGGCACGCTTTCCGTGGACGCGCGCATGATCGGATAAGGAGTGAGCATGGATTTTTCAAAATATCAAAAGAACGCAGCATCCGCCTGCGAGACCTGCGAATTCTACGATTACGATGAAAATGAGGATGCATACGTTTGTATCCAACGCCTCGACGAGGACGAGATGTCTCGCTTTCTCGGCGGCAATACGCGGCACTGCCCCTATTATAGATATTATAATGAATACAAGAGCGTTCAAAAGCAGATTTGAGCACACTTCGGGGCACAAAAACGGCGAAATGCGCCGACCGCGCTTTGGTCATCTTTCATATTTTTTTACTTTTTGCTTGGGCATTCTGACTGTTTTTTTGCATTTTTTCAAAAAAATTTTATTTTTCACATGTGAGAAAACGAGAGAAAAACGGAGAAAACGAGAGAAAACGAGAGCTTTCGTTTTTTTAAATCGTTTTAAATGAAAAAAGTTTCCAAAAACCCCTTGACAACGCGGCGGTAGTATGGTATAATATCACCGTTGCAAATCAAGGGGTTTTTATGCCCCAAACAAAAAATTGGAGGAAATAAGATGTCTACTTTTATGGCAAACGCAAATACCATTGAGCGCAAATGGTACGTTATCGACGCTGCGAACAAGCCTCTCGGTAGAACCGCTGCTAAGGCTGCAGAGATTCTCAGAGGTAAGCACAGACCCGAGTTCACCCCCCACGTTGACTGCGGTGAGTTCGTGATCATCATCAACGCTGCTCAGGCAATCCTGACCGGCAACAAGCTTGAGGACAAGTACTACCGTCACCACTCCGGTTACATCGGCGGTCTCAAGGAAGAAAACTACAAGCACCTTATGGCAACTCGCCCCGAGCTTGCTATGGAGCTTGCTGTTAAGGGTATGCTTCCCCACAACACTCTGGGAGCAAAGTCCTTTACCCGTCTTCACGTTTACGCTGATGCAAATCACAAGCAGGCTGCACAGCAGCCCATCGTGCTTGACTAATCGAAGGGAGGATAAGTGAATATGTATACCAGTGCAAAGCCCTATTTCTACGGAACAGGTAGAAGAAAGAAGTCCGTTGCAAGAGTTCGTCTGTACCCCGGTACCGGCGCAGTTACCATCAACGGCAGAGATATCGATGCTTACTTTGGTCTTGCTACCATGAAGCTCATCGTTAACCAGCCCTTCGCAGTTACCGAGACGATCGGCAAGTTCGACATCGTTGCTAACGTAAACGGTGGCGGCTTCTCCGGCCAGGCAGGTGCGATCCGTCACGGCGTTGCCCGTGCACTTCTCACTGCTGATGAAGCTTACAAGCCCCTTCTCAAGAAGGCAGGCCTTCTGACTCGTGACCCTCGTATGAAGGAGAGAAAGAAGTACGGTCTCAAAGCCGCACGTCGTGCTCCTCAGTTCTCGAAGAGATAATTTCGACCTTTGGTCGAATACAAAAAATGCTCAACTTCGGTTGGGCATTTTTTATTATCTCTTTAGATGAACTGAGGTGCAATGAAATCTGCCTTTGGCAGAATAAATCCATCACAGATGGATGAAATCGCTACGCGATGAAATCCGACTTCGTCGGGTTATGGTGGCAGATTTCATATCACCCGAGGCTTGCCTCGGATTTCATCTGAACGTAGTGAAGATTTCATCCGCTTTTGCGGATTTCATCACCGTAGGTGATTTCATTTTCTTCCGCCGCCTATTTACTTTTCACCGTTTTTATGGTATAATACAACTAATCGATAAACTTGAATTTGTTGAATTGAGGCAAATGGTAGTACGTATGAACAAATTTTTCCAAAGACTGTTTCTTTTTGAAAAATGCGAAATCAAAACCAAACTTTCAAAACAAGAAATACTAAACAGAGTTACATCATTCGTTGATTACGAACATACAGACTACTATGGTAGTGTTTCAGAGTGCGGATTCTTTATTGGAGAAAAGAACAGAAAGCATTTTACAGGCGGACACACCCAAAATTCATTTGCTCCCGTAGCAAAAGCAAAAATCACTGAGGAAAACGGAATTACATCTGTATCAATGGTATTGAGAATGCATCTTATGGTAATGATTTTGTTTATTCCTTTCTATGTTGTGTCATTACTTACGATCGTTATGTTCCCTTTGGTATGGATATTGTTGTATTTCGCTTTTATAAAACCAACAAAAAAATTAAAAGAGCAAATTGAGAATTTAATATTAGAATCCGATTAACAAATTGACCTAATCGATAAATTCCAATTTGTCGAGCAGAACAGCGTTGAATGTTGGTGTAATTTTGGTGCAAATTTGGTGCAACACTTTATGCGACGATACTCACGATATTCACGATATCGCACGAAAACACACGATAAAGCTACGATATCAAACGATTTTACACGATATTCACGATATCAAACGGTACTCTCAAAACTCGAAGAGATAAAAACATTGTGCCACAGGCACTTTCAAAACCCACCTTCCCCGGTGGGTTTTTGTTTTTATCTCGAAGAACCGAGGTGCAAACTATGATTGCCTTGCGGCAAACTATGATGCTCGCAAAGCGAGCAGCTATGATTGGCTACGCCAAGTTATGAGCGGCTTCGCCGCGTTAAAGTCAGAAAGGCAATCATATCATAACGATGTAAGGCATCTCATCACTACGCGGAGCGTATCATAGCGTTTGCGAAGCAAACTCATAACTCTTCCGCCGTCCTATTTACTTTTTGGGAAATTTATGGTATAATTATTTGAGGTAGTTATCTACTCGATAAACTTGAATTTGACGGGGAGATTTAAATGATAGATATTACTACTTGGATGCAAAAATTTTTGCACTCACTAAATGAAACATTCGCCAACCGTGTATGGTTTGTTGGATTGCAAGGAAGCTACGGCCGCGGCGAAGCTTGTGATACGAGTGATATTGATATTGTTGTTATACTTGACGAGTTAACCACCTCGGATATTCAAAAATATAATGCAATGTTA
>JAFVQL010000033.1 GCA_017504785.1 Clostridia bacterium
CCCCAAAGCTCATGCTTCGCTTCGGGGAACCCCTACACAAACAGAAAGAGCAAGAGTAAAAGGAAACAAATCCTTTTACTCTTGCTCTTGTTTTTTCTTCTGTCGATATGTCAACTTCGTTGACTCGATATGTTCTCGCTTTGCTCGAACTCGATATATTGTCGCTACGCTCCAATTCGATATGAGATAAATCCCTCGTTTGCGAAGCAAACATATCGAGTGCGCAAGCACATATCGAACGCCGCAGGCGTATATCGAAAATCCCGTAAGGGATTTATCTCGATGCGTGTTCTCCGTTAAGGATAACACGCTATGGATGACGGGAGCTTTTTTTCTTTTTATTCCGCACTTTCGGAAGCGGCGGTCACATTCTTCTTATTCGCAAGATAACGAATCACGAAGACCGTACCTACCGTCAGCACGATACCGAACGGAAGAGCGATCCAAGCGATCGGAACGAAGCCTGCAAAAAGGAAGGATACGAAGGAGATCGCCGCAACGGTGATCGCGTAGGGCAGCTGGGTAGAAACGTGGTCCACGTGATTGCAGTTCGCACCCGCAGATGCCATGATCGTGGTATCCGAGATGGGAGAGCAATGGTCACCGCAAACAGCACCTGCAAGGCAGGCGGAAATACCAACGTAGAAGAGCGGATCGCCAACGCCGAAGATCGTTACGACGATGGGGATCAAGATACCGAACGTACCCCACGAGGTACCGGTTGCAAAGGAAAGAACGCAAGCAACCACGAAGATCAGTGCGGGGAAAATGCCGTACAGGAATTCGGGAACGCCCGCCATAACGGTATCGATAAAGGCATCCGATCCGAGAAGACCCGTTACGTTTTTCAGAGCCGTCGCAAGCGTGAGGATCGTGATGGCAGGCACCATGGCGATAAAGCCCTGGGGAATGCACTCGGTTGCTTCCTTGAAGGAGAAGCACTTGCGGCACAAATAGTAGATGAATGCAAACACGAGCGCGATCATACCGCCCCAAGGAAGAGCCACGTATGCATCGGTGTTACCAAACGCGCCGATGAAATCGCCTTGGAAATCGCCGCCCTTGAAGAAACCGCCTACGTACATAAGACCGAGCACGCAGCTTACGATCAAAACCACGATGGGAAGCACAAGGTCAAGCACGATGCCGTGAGAATCCGCAGCGACCTCCTCGTCCGCGCCAAGAGCACCGAGGTCGCCTTCCTTATTCGCCTTGATCTCATGGCCGCTCATCTTGCCGTAATCAAAGCCGAGGACAGCGATCATGACCACGAATACGATCGTGAGAAGAGAGTAGAAGTTAAAGGGAATGGCGTTTACAAAAAGCTGGAACGAGGAAAGACCCGTATCCACGTTGCAATCCGCAAGCGTGCCCGAAACGGCCGCCGCCCAAGAAGAAACGGGAGCGATCATGCAGATGGGAGCCGCGGTAGCGTCAATGATGTAAGCAAGTTTAACTCTGGAGATCTTGTGCGAATCGGTTACGGGCCTCATAACCGCACCGACCGTCAGACAGTTGAAATAGTCGTCCACGAAAATCAGCACGCCGAGAACGAAGGTGGCGAGCATTGCACCCGTCTTGGTTTTCACGTGCGTCTTTGCCCAGCGGCCGAAGGCTTCCGTTCCGCCCGACTTATTGATCATCGAAACAAGGATGCCGAGGATCACGAGGAATACGAAGATACCTGCGCTATCCGCAACGGCGGTGGAAAGACCGTCCACCACGATGATATCGAGAGTGCCCGAGAAGGAATAGTTGGACGCGAAGATCGCACCCACGAGAACGCCCGCAAACAAGGAAGAAAATACTTCCTTCGTGATCAGCGCAAGACCGATCGCAATGATGGGGGGCACGAGGGACATAAACGTTCCGTAGTAGATGCTTCCCTCCTGTACCTCTTTAGGGAGTACGATTGCCAAAACAACGACGGCAATCACAGCGAGCGCGGCAACGATTGCCGTTACCATGCTCTTTTTCGTCTTGAAGAGACCTGCAAGATTCATTTTTTTGAATCCTCCTTAAATTTTTGCAATAAAAAAACCACGGATCCACCGTGGCAAAGCGTACCCGTTATACGGGTATATGCAAGACACGATAGCACTCCACTTCTTTCAAAGTGACAGTACGCACGGTTTTCCCATGTGCACCAGCGAAGAACGCGCGGAAACGCATTCAAGGCTTCGGCAATGCACCCTTTCCCTCTCGGCTCTTTTCCGCGACTCCGAAAGATACTTTTGCACACTGCACCTCTACCTGATTTTCTTATTTATACCTAGTATACTATATTTTCATTAAAAAGTCAATATTTTTTAAAAAAATCGAAAATTATCTCCCCCGCCCGCGCTCTCTGTCTTTAAAAGGCAGAAAAAAACCTTTTATTCTTCCTTTTCATCAAGAGGCACTTTTCGAGCAGCCTTTTATTTAAAGCATGACGGTTTAACTGCAATTTGCTCCAAAATGCATACATATCTTTGCATTAACACAAAAAAATCGTTAAAAAGCAAGACAAGCAGTTTAAGGGAAAGCTTACAAAAAATCGCATTTGCCGCCGCGAAAGTATAACAAAAAAAGACGTATTTCACCCCCATTTTAAAACACGGGCGGAAAATGATCAATATTTTCTGCGCGGAGCGCGCGCATCTGATTTATTTCCTCTTTAAAATGTTTATTTTTTTCTTAAAATCTCTTGCGTTTTCGCCCGTAGCATGATATAATAAAATAAATCTAAATCATGGAAGAGAGGTATATCCGATGCGCATAGGCAAAGGCAAAGGTACAGCGCTGGAATTTTTTCTCATTCTTTTTCTTGTCATAGCGCTCATTATTGTTACCCTACTCTTTTTCTTTCACTTTAAAAACAAGGATAGGCCAACCGGCCCCAACGACACCAAGCCCGGCTCCACCGAGGTGAAGATCGATCTGCTTGGCTCGGACAATAGCTCGATCATTGGAAAAACAATTCCCTTCGCTTTACCCGAAGGCGCGTCAGAGATCATCTGCGAGCCCGGCGTTTCTTACTACACCGAGCCGTTCTATGTAAAAAACATGGGTGACGTAAAGGTTGACTATATCGTTTCTATCTCCCAAGGCACCAGCGTTGAAGCAAAAGCCTTCATGGAAGCCTTTGATTTTTGGATCACAACGAATCCGAGCGTTCCTGCAGACTCCGTTCCGCTGACAGACTACCGCGGCGTGCTGGAAGCAGGAAAAACCACAGAGTCCTATTATTTGGTGATTACCATGAAGCCCGCATTACAAAACGAGTATCAAGGAAAAACCTTCCAAACGGTTGGTATCACGGTCACCGCAACGGAGCATAACAGCTCCGGTCAGGAGTGATTATGAACAGCAGCGCAAAAAAAATCGCCTCCGTTGCACGAAAGGGCCTGACGATCCTGCTGATCGTCTTCACCTTGGCAATGATGGCCTTCACAATTTTCTCTGCCATTACCTTTGACAGAAACGAGCGTGGCTTATTCGGCTACGGCTTTTACATCGTTCAAAGTGAATCCATGGAAATAAACAAGGATGACGAAATGGCCGAGCTCAATATTCACGGCATCAATTTCGCCAAGGGTGATCTGATCTTCGTTAAACGCCTTTCGGATGAGAAAAAGAAGGCTTTGAACGTTGGTGACGTTATCACCTTCACCTCCACCAACACCGATGCAAGCTTCGGACAGACGGTGACGCATTTGATCCGCGAGGTCGTGAAGGTCAAGGATAAGGACACCGGCGCGGAAGAGGTCATCGGTTACAAAACCGTCGGTACCTCCAACGGTATGATCGCCAAGGATGAGGCGACGGTATACCTAAATCACATTTACGGACAGTACAAGGGTCAGCTCCCCATTCTCGGCCGCTTCTTCGCTTTTATGAAGACGACGCCGGGGTATATCGTTTGTATCCTGATCCCCTTCCTTCTTCTGATCATTTTCAACGGACTCAACTGCGTTCGTATCTTCAAGCAATATAAATCCGAGCAACGCGCCGAGATCCAAGCGGAGCGCGATGCAATCGAAAAGGAAAGACAGCAGAACGCAGAGATGCTTCGCCAGCTGCAAGAGCTTCAAGCAAAGCTTTCCGCACAGGTACAGCCTTCCGCCGACGACTCGGGACAGGCCGTAGAGAGCAAGTCAAAGCCTTCGGATACAAATATTTAAGTTGCCGTGGAGCACGAAACAGGCGCGGAGCTTGCTGCCGAAACGGACGGATCGTTTATTTTGAATGCGGGCGAAAGTGCCACCGTCACCATCCAAAAATCCTCTCATTCAACTGCGGAAAGCGGATATGCAAGGATCATTTTCAACGGTGCTTCTTATACCACCGAGCAAATAAACGACGAGATGCTTGCGATCACCATCACGCCGACGGAGGCGACGCGCTTGCTCTTTCTTCCTTGCATCGGAACGAACGCCGCCACAAAAAAATCAAAAACGGCGACATTCCGGCTTTGAATTTTTAAAATTCTTTTACATAAAAAAACGCGAGTCTTTTTGACTCGCGTTTTTTTAGCAGGTATGCTTTGATAAAAATCGAGGTGGAGGCACGAAAAACAGTACCTCTACCTTTTATTTTGGGTTATGCCTAAATGACACATCTCCTATTGAAATCGTCAAGGTTACAATACGATAAGAAGACCGAGAAGCGAAGCGGCACAAGCGGGGATAACGATGATCACGCCGTTTTTCACAAAATCCAAATATCGCATACGAATGCCTTGCGCCTTCAGCATAGCCCCCCACATAATTCCCGCCAATGCACCGATCGGCGTAAGCAACGCGCCGAGATTTGAGCCGATGACCGTGGCATACAACGCGGCGAGGCTTCCTTGCTCCGCGACCACGGATCCCATCAACACGCTCATGGGGATATTATTCATAAGGTTGCAAAGAAGGGTGGAAAATACGCCATAGGAAAGGAGAGGCGAAAGATTCGAAAGCAACGCACAGAGCGCAGAGGTTACCCCTTGCTCGGAAAGCGCGAGAACGATCACGAACATACCGAGCATAAAAGGAATCAGCGTCCACGGTGCACGCAAAAGGCAGGTATGAAGTGCGGCAGGCTCTTTTCGTTGCAGACGGCTGACAATAAGAACAGATATAACAAGGCTGAAAACGGCGATCAAGGAGATCAGCCACATTTCCCACCCCAAATATCCTCCGAGCGCCAAAAGCACGGTGCAAGCCCCGAGGTGCAAAAGACCGAGCACAAGCAGAGGCTTATTCATAAAGATGTGCGAGCGCGCCATATCCTTTGCCATCTGCGCGGAAAGATCCTTTCTGAAAACAAGAAAGAGCACTGCAAAGGATACGATACCGCAAAGCAGCGTTGGCAACCACATAACGGATAAATACGACATAAAATCGATATCCGCGCTACCGGCAAGATAGATATTGGTGGGATTGCCGATCATAAGCGCCATGCTCCACGTATTTGCCGCAACGAATTCACACACGAGGTACGGAAGCGGAGAAACACGCGCATTTTTACAGAAATAGCAGATAAACGGCGTAAAGGTCAGAATAATAATATCGTTCGAGGTAAAGACGGTCAGGATCGAAACCGTCAGATACAGCGTTAAAAAGAGCTTTTTCTGGCTTGTGCCAAAGCGGTGCAAAACGACGTTTGCCACGTAGAAAAAGAAGCCTACGGCATCAAGAAAAACGGAAAGCACCGCCATGGAAATAAAAAGAACGAGGATCTTCAAGGGGTTAACCGCGGTATCGGCTACAAAAGAGGAAAATACCGTGCGAATAGAAACAAGTCGGAAAACCAGCATCAGCATCGCGCCGAGAAGAACGATCAAGGGATAGGTATCAAAGAATCTGTTTTTAATTTTGATCTTCGGAAAAAACAGTATCGATGCGATCATCGCGGCACAGGTTATAGCCGCCAAGGCTAAAGAGAGCCACATTTTTTATATTTCTCCTTTCATAATGATTCATAGGCTTTATCGAAAGACTATGCTAAAAGCTTCGCGCAAAGGCGTGGAAGAAACGGTGCACGGAAAATATAAATAAAAAAGGCCTCGCTGCCACAAAAGCCGATAAAACAAAATAAAAAATGCGATTCAATATCAAAGATAGGATCGCGTTTAGAACTCGCAAATAGTCTAAAAATTTCGGATGCTCAAGCGGGAGAAATTCAGGGCGTGACAAACAAAAAGCCGGAACCATAAATGGTTCCGGCCACGCCTGCTTATTGAAAACCGAACAAAGGGAGAAACGAAGCATTTTGCGAAGCGAAGCTTGCTGCTGCAAAACAACAGTTCAAGCCCTCGGTCTATTAGTATCGTTCAACTGAACACATTACTGTGCTTACATCTACGACCTATCAAACTCGTAGTCTACAAGTGACCTTACTCATTTAAAATGATGGGATATCTCATCTTGAGGCATGTTTCACGCTTAGATGCTTTCAGCGTTTATCACGTCCGTACGCGGCTACCCGGCTATGCCCTTGGCAGGACAACCGATGCACCGGAGGTACGTCCAACCCGGTCCTCTCGTACTAAGGTTAGCTCCTCTCAAATATCCAACGCCCACGAC
>JAFVQL010000034.1 GCA_017504785.1 Clostridia bacterium
ACAGCTCGGTAATTTCAACTGCGAATTCAATCGCGAGTTCGTGTGAGGTTTTTGCCATAGCATGCTCCTTTCTTTGTCCACCTTCGGTGGAGTGATATGAATCTTGGCTTTTGAAAAGCCGTGATATAGACGGCGTTGCCGTCGTGATATAGCGCAACTTCGTCGCGCGTGATATGGAAAGCCGTTGGCTTTCGTGATATACTTGCTCTCGCAAGCGTGATATGGAAAGCCGTTGGCTTTCGTGATATGCTTGCTATCGCAAGCGTGATATAGCCTCGCGCCCCTCGGCGTGTAAGGAGCGAAGCGACGGAATAGCGAGCCTGCGAGCGTCTATGCGCACTTTGTGCGCGTGGAACGACAAAACTCCTCACGGCTCCGAAGAGCCATATCACGACACCGTGAGGTGTCTATATCACGCACCGATAGGTGCATATCACGAATTCCGTAAGGAATTTTATATCACGGCGCATAGCGCCTATATCACGCGCCGTAAGGCGTTATATCACGTCGCTTTGTCTGACCGTGTCAGACAAACGACACTTTCTACGTGCCCCGTTCCGGGGAACATATCCACAGGCTGCACCTTATCCGTTACATATCCCAGCGGCGCGAGGATCGCGACGTCGCGCGCGAGCGTATCGGGATTGCAGGAGACGTAGACGATGGTGCGGGGAGAAAGAGAGGCGACGAAGGAGAGGAGCGAGCTATCGCACCCCTTGCGCGGCGGATCGAGGATCACGACGTCAGGGCGAAGCTTTTCGCCGCGCGCGTGCTCCGCATTCGCGAGGATCTTTTCGGCATCGGCGGCATCGCCAACGAAAAAGGATGCGTTTGCAATACCCGAGGCGGCGGCGTTGCGCTTGGCACATTCCACCGCATCGGCAACGATCTCAATGCCGATCAGCTCGCGCACGTCCCTTGCCATGGAAAGACCGATCGCGCCCGTGCCGCAATAGAGGTCGAGAAGAAGGTCGCTCTTCTTCAGCCCCGCAAGCTTTTTCGCCTCACCGTAGAGAAGCTCCGCACCGCGGCGGTTGACCTGATAAAAGGCACTCGCGGCGATCTCCAACGTTACGCCCGCAAGCGTATCGGTGATATAATTTTTGCCATAAAGCGTGCGATAGGTATCCGAGAGGATCACGTTGGTATCCTCGCGGTTTTCATTCAAAAGAATGCCGACGAGATCGGGGAACGCCGCCGTTAATTCGCAAACGAGCACGTCCTCGTCGGGGATCTGCGATCCGTTCACCACCAGAGTGAGAAGGATCTCGCCGCTCTGCTCTGCGCGGCGCAGATACACGTGACGAAGCAGTCCCTTGCCGCTCTTTTCATCGTATACGGAATAGGCGTGCTTTTTAAAGAACACGCGCAAAAATTCAAGGATCTCGGCAAAGATCGCAGGCTGAAGCGGGCAAGCCGCCGCCTCCTTCACGGTATGGCTCTTCGGCGCATAAAAGCCGAAAACGAAATTTCCCTCGCGATCCATGCCGACGGGATACTGCGCCTTATTGCGGTATCCCTCGGTCACGCCCGTGGAAAGGACGGGCAGAACGGTGACGAAGGGAAGCCCCGCCTTTTTGAACGTGGCGCGCACGTTTGCTTCCTTCGTTTTTTTCTCATGCTCGTAGCCGATATTTTTATAGGCACACGCCGTGCAAGCGCGGTAGGGGCACCGCCCCTCGGTACGCAAGGGTGAGGGCGAAAGAAGCGTTTTCATAATCGCAACGCAGTAGGAAGCATTCCGCTTGATGATCTGCGCTTCCACGACGTCGCCCGTGACGGCACCGCTGACGAAGACGACCTTTCCCTCCACGTGTGAAACGCCAAAGCCCAAATTATTTAAATCCTCGATTTCGAGGTGTACGATCTCGTTTTTCTTCATAAATATTCCTTATTGCAAACAATTCTTCCCAAAATCAGAGCGTATCGATCTTATGCTCGTTGCGATAATCCTTCGGCGTTTGTCCAAAGGAAGCCTTGAAGGTTTTGGTAAAATAGGAAGCATCTGTAAAACCCGTCAGCTCCGCGATCTCTGCAGTCGTCTTCTCGGTGGTAATAAGCAGGCTGCTCGCCGTGCGAAGGCGGTATGCGATCACGTACTGCTTTAAGGTGATGCCAAGCTTCTTTTTTAACATCTGGCTGACGTAGAAGGGATGATAGCCGAACACCGCGCCAAGTTCGGTATTCGAAATATCGTCCGCCATATTTTCGCGGATATAGGAATCGAGATTTGCCGCCATGGCCGCGGGAAGCGCGTCCTCTCCCTCGGTGACGAGTGCGCCGAGCAAAAGCAGCTTCAGCATGGCGGAAAGGCGCGGCAAGCGGTCCGATGCGGAGGAATTATAGATATCGCACATGCGGAGAAAGGTCTCCCTCTCCCCCGCCATGTCCTCGACGAAGAGCGCACCGCGCGACTGTGCCTCGGGCTCTTTTCCGTACTCGGGAAGAAAGCGCACCACGACGGCACGCACGTGCTTGGATCTTACGGCAAAGGAGCAAAACGGCGGCAGATAGCAAAAAGCACCGGGGCGCATGTGCGTTACCTCGCCCGCGCAGTCAACGGCGAGATCTCCCGAAAGCACGAAGACGACTCTCGCCTCCGAGAAGCGGCTTTCCGCCTGCGAGATCGCTTTATCGAGAAGGAGCACGGCGCGCACGTCGGGATTCAGGGCATTCATATCCATTTGGTTTTCTCCTCATACTATGTAATATAACGAAGGTTTCTTCGGTTGTCAAAGTTCCCTTTCATTGTACCATTGTTTGAGCAGAAAATCAACAAATTTCAAAAAAATCACAGAAAATATTTTCGAAAGGGGTTGACAAATCAAAAAACTTGTGGTAAAATAGTCGGGCAAAGGAAATTTGGCTCGTTGGTCAAGCGGCTAAGACACGGCCCTCTCAAGGCTGAAACATGGGTTCGATTCCCGTACGAGTCACCATTTTTTAACTGAAATAGACACCCGAAAATGGGTGTCTATTTTGTCTATTTGCGCGCGTAAGCGTTATCTCTTTTCGTTATTTTAAACAAATTGTGAATAAATTTCTTTTGTATACCGACTAAGATTTGGTTATTTTTTCGTAATGGCCAAATCCCCCCTCCCCGTCTCTTTATTCCGAGAGAATTTTTCATAAATAATTTTAGGAGAAAGAAAAATGGAACAGAATCAGAAACTTACTCAAAAATATGGTCTGTTAACCGCCATTGCCATGGTTATCGGTATCGTAATCGGTTCGGGTGTGTTCTTCAAGGGACAGAATATCCTGAACGTAACGAACGGTAATCTGGGCTTGGGTATCCTTGCATGGATCATCGGCGGCGCGATCATGATCATTTGCGCTATTACTTTCGCGGGCTTCGCTATGAAGTTCCAGAAGGTAAACGGCGTGGTTGACTACGCTGAGGCAACCTGCGGCAAGGGATATGCTTATTTCCTTTCCTGGTTTATGATCACCATCTACTATCCCGGTATGACCAGCGTGCTTGCATGGGTATCCGCGCGCTACACGCTCGTTCTCTTCACCGGTAATGACGATCTGATCGCCAGCGGTCTTTGCCTCTCTCTTGCAGCCTTCTACCTCTGCGCGATCTTCGCTATGAACGCACTTGCTCCGAAGCTTGCAGGTAAATTCCAGGTCAGCACCACGGTAATCAAGCTCGTTCCCCTGACGCTGGTTGCTATCGTTGGTACGGTCGTTGGTCTCATCAACGGCAACACCGTTGATGCATTCACCGGCGTGGTCATTTCCGACGTGCAGGGAGGCGGCCTTTTCGCGGCTATCATCGCAACCGTATTCGCCTATGAGGGCTGGATCGTTGCAACCTCTATCAACGCAGAGCTGAAGAACGCAAAGCGCAATCTTCCTCTCGCTCTTCTGATCGGCGGTGTCGTGATCGTTGCGATCTACGTTCTTTACTTCGTTGGTCTTGCAGGCGCAGCTCCCGTTGGCGATCTGATGACAGGCGGCGCATCCGTGGGCTTCAAGGGTCTGTTCGGTAACGCAGGCGCAGTCGTTCTCAACCTCTTCGTCGTTATCTCCTGCCTTGGCACGCTGAACGGCCTTGCCGTTGGTTGCTCCCGCGGTATGTACGCTATGGGTGTTCGCCGTCAGGGTCCTCGCCCCGATGTTATGGCTGAGATCAGCCCCTCCACCAACATGCCCTCCAACTCCGCTTGGGTCGGCCTTCTCATTTGCGGTGCATGGCTCTTCTACTTCTACGGCGCAAACCTGACAAACAGCATCTTCGGTCTCTTCACCTTTGACTCCTCCGAAATTCCGATCGTTACGATCTACGCCTTCTATATCCCCGTATTTATCATGTTCGCGATCAAGTACGGCAAGGAAGACAAGTTCCGCAACCTCGTTATGCCCATTCTTGCAACCGTTGCTTCGGCATTCATGATCTTTGCCGCAATATGGGCACACGGCGTAACTCCCTTCAAGGCTGCAAAGGAAGCCGGCACCTTCGCTTTACCGATCCTCTTCTACCTCATCATATTCGCAGTGATCATGGGCATCGGCGTTCTCTTCTACAAGAAGAACGCGGGCGACCTCAACGAAGCCGTTTCGGAAGAAGCAACCAAAGAATAATTTTAAAACGATTTTCTCGCTACCGAGGGCGAAAAGCCTTCGGTAGCTTTTTTTATTGCATGGCAACGCTCCCCTTTTTTACCAAATCTTGTTCCTTGCTTTTTTCAAGGATGCATGGTAGTATTTTTCCATGGGCAAAAAGCGCATCCGTGCTTTGCGGCTGAGCCTTTCCGCGCGCCCTACTTCAAAAGAAAGGAGATCTATGAAAAAAGCATTTGAAAAATTTTTAGGGCTCTTTTTCTGTCTTACCTTCCTTGTGCTGACAGCGATCCCGACCGCCGCCGCGGAAAAAAAGACGGAGCTTGCCCCCAAGACCGTGACGGACAAGAGCGTGCGCGCCTACGCGCGTGTACCGATCCGACTGAACGGCCAAGAGATCGCCGGCGGCGGCCTTCTCATTCATGAAACGACCTACATACCCCTGCGTAGCTTCACCGAGGCGCTCACCGATGCGCGCATCACCTACGATGCCGCGTTGCGCGAGGCAAGCGTTACGGACGAAGGCCTTACCATGCTGGTGCGCGACGGAAGCCACGTGGTGTACGCCAACGGCCGCGCGCTTTATACGCTTACGCCAGCCGTTGTGATGAGTGACGGACGAATGTATCTTCCCATCCGCACGGCGGCAAAGGTAATGGGCGTTTCGCTTTCTTGGGACGACAGGACGAGAAGCGTTTCTCTCTTCGGCGAGGAAAATTATCTGACGCCCGGAGAATACTATTACGATAAGGATACGCTCTACTGGCTTTCGCGCATCATCAGCGCAGAGAGCCAAGGCGAGCCTCTGCTCGGGCAGATCGCCGTCGGATGCGTGGTGCTGAACCGCGTGCGCTCTCCCCTCTATCCCTCCACGGTCTACGGCGTGATCTTTGACCGCCGCTACGGTGTGCAGTTCAGCCCCGTGATCGACGGCAGCATTTACCGCGCGCCCTACCAAACCTCGGTGACGGCGGCGAAGATCTGTCTTGAGGGATACAGCGTTTCGAGCGAAATTCTTTTCTTTCTCGAGCCGCGCCTTTCGGTCTCCACCTGGGTGCCGAACAACCGCCCCTACCGCTTTACGATCGCACACCATGATTTTTACGCTTGACAAATTTTAGATCCATTGGCAGTTTTTTCTTCGTAAGTCTTGCAAAAAGGCAAAGAATGTTGTATACTTATTTTGTATTGTAAAAAATCCGTATAGGAGAATTTTAATATGGTATACAATTTAAAGGTTGCGGGGCTTACGAGAGATCTGCCCCTTTGTCCCATTGGAGAAAATCTCTACATCGGCGCCTTCGTCCTTTTCGGTGACGTGGAGCTGACCGAATGCTGTGCAAAGGCGCTGTACGAAAAAGCACCCGCGCACGACGTGATGATCACCGCGGAATCGAAGGGCATTCCCCTCATTCACGCGATGTGCCGCGAGAGCGGAAGAAACCGCTACGTGCTTGCGCGCAAGGCGAAAAAACTTTATATGAAGGATATCGTCGAATGCGAGGTGCAGTCCATCACCACGGCGGCAAAGCAAACGCTTTATATCGACGGCGCGGATGCCGAATACATGAAGGGCAAGCGCGTTTTGATCGTGGATGACGTGATCAGCACGGGGGAATCTCTGCACGCGCTGGAAAAGCTCGTCGAGCTTTCGGGCGGCGAGATCGTCGGCCGTATGGCAATTCTGGCAGAGGGCGATGCCATCGGAAGAAAGGATATCACCTATCTTGCACCCCTGCCGCTCTTTAACGGCGAGGGCAAGCCGCTGTAAGAGCGACTCTTCAAAATAACCGACCCAAAAGCGGGCGCACGCGCTTACATGATGCAAGCGGCTTTTCGCCCCAAACCAATATTTTCCGTTTGCCGAGGGCGCATATTTTTTCCGCCCTCGGCAATACTTTTTTATACCGAAAACCGAAAATCAAAACACCGCCGCGCTCGGTGGCGGATACAGTATTTTCATTCCGATTTTTCGATTTTCGTTTCAAAAAGAAGGTAACACGGAAAAGGGGAAAAGACTTTGAGAAGAGGAAAGGTTGAGATCTGCGGCGTGAACACCGCAACCCTCAAAACGCTCACCGAGGAGGAAAAGCAGATCCTGCTAAAGCAGGTGCACGAGGATGGAAACGCCGCGGCAAGAGATGCGCTCGTGATCGGAAATCTCAGACTCGTGCTCAGCGTGATCGGGCGTTTTTCCTCAAAAAAGGAGCAGATCGACGATCTGTTTCAGGTTGGCTGTGTCGGTCTTTTAAAAGCGATCGATAACTTTAACACCGAGTTGAACGTTCGTTTTTCAACCTACGCCGTACCGATGATCCTCGGCGAGGTGCGAAGGTATCTGCGCGATAATAACGCCCTGCGCGTTTCCAGAGGACTGCGCGACCTTGCCTATCGCGCCTTGCAGGTGCGCGAGGAGGTATGCCACAAGGAAGGGCGCGATCCGACCACGGCAGAGATCGCGGCAAAGCTCGGAGAAGAGGAAAAGGCGGTGGCACGCGCGATGGAGGCCATCGTCGAGCCGATGTCGCTCTACGACTCGGTTTATAACGACGGCGAGGACTCGGTCTTCGTGATCGATCAGCTCGGAGAAGATGAGGAGGTGGATGCCACCTTCGTGGAAAACATCTCCCTAAAGGAAGCGCTCAGCAAGCTTTCGGAGCGTGAAAAGGGCATCATCTCGCTCCGCTTCTACAAGGGGCGCACGCAGATGGAGATCGCCGCCGAGATCGGCATTAGCCAGGCGCAGGTATCGCGCCTTGAAAAAGGGGCGATAGAAAAGCTTCGCAAGCACATGGTTTAGGGCTTCTGCATTTCGGCATAATCGAAAACAAAAAACGCAACTAGCGAAAAAACAAGACACCGTAACACTGGATTTTATTAATAATTAGGTTGAAATCCTACGGATTTCTTCTTCCTATGGACTCTTTCGGTCTTGCCAAATATGCACCCGCTCATGGGCTTCTGCATTTCGGCATAACCGAAAATAATCCATGAAAAAAAGAAGCATAATGCAAATATTTATTTGCATTATGCTTCTTTGTCTTCGGTTTTCTTTGGTTTTCTTTTTGCCCGTGCGAGCTTCTTTTCTTCACCGTCAGGTTTTTCGTTTTTTCCTTTTGCGAGTTCCTTCGGCTTTGCAAAATCAAAAACAGCCTCGCCGTCACGGATCACCAGAGCGGCATCGAAGGGGCGGCCGGTCTTGGAGATAAAGCCGCGCAGCTTCGGCGTTTTTCCGGTGGCAAGCAGGGACTGCACGGCACTTTTCGGAATGGCTCTTGCACAGATCGCAAGCCCCACCTTGAAGTCGCACCCGTCCTTGTAGCCCATACAGCCGTAAGCGCGGTTGCCGCGGATCACGTTCGCCCCGCAGCGCGGGCAGCGGCCCATGATCTCGCCGAGCTTTCCCGTATCCTCGGGCGGAAGCTCGTTTTTCTTCCCCTCCGCAAAGATGCGGCCGATCTCGCCCTTGGCAAGCGCAACGCTTTCGTCCACCGTCATCGTTCCGCGGTATACGCTCTTTAAGGCCTTGCCCATTTCGCTGGTCTTGTATTTATCCATGCGGATGCCGAGCCGCTCCAGCGAATGGATCAGCCGCTCTCCGCCCGGAAGAATGGAGTATACGTCCTTTTTCAGCTCGATATAACCGCTCTTGCGCGCGTTATCAATGATGCCCGTGCGTGTAGCCTCCGTGCCAAGCTCCAGACCCTCGAAGATCGCCTTATAGTCCTCGGCATCGTCCACCTCGCCGCTCTGCTCCAGCTCCTTGGCCTTCGCCTTATCGTCCTTAAAGGGATTTTTCAAATAGTTGTTAAGCGTTTCAATGGTGTAGTGCTTCGGCGGGGTCGTTTGCCGCTCGGCGGGTTCAAAGCGGATATTCACGCGATCTCCCTCCGAAAGCGCGGGAAGGATCTTATCCTTCTGCGAATAATCGTCATACTTCGTCCAGCCCGCTTGGCGGATGACCGTTCCCTTCAGCACGAATTCCTCGAGATCGCCGACGGCAATGCGGATCTCGCTCTTATCGGCAAGGCATTCCTCGGCGCAGAACACCGCGACGAAGCGGCGCATGACCGTGCCGTAGACCTGCTTCTGCTTTTCCGAAAGCTTCGCCGTGTCGGGGATCTTATAGGTCGGCGTCAGAGCCGAGTGAGATTCGATCTTAGAATCGTCGAAAATATATTTGGAGTCCTTGAATTTCACGGGATAGCCGAGCTTTGCAACACCCGAAAGAATGGCGCGGATCTTATCCTTTTCCGCCGTGGCAAGGTACTCGGAGTTGGTTCTCGGATAGGTGAGATACCCCTCCTCGTAAAGCTTCTGCACGATCTCAAGGCTCTCTGCCATGGACATCTTGTATTTCTTACCGAGCACGTTCTGCAAAGCGGAAAGCGAATAAAGCTTGCCCGCGGGAATGCGGTCCTGCTTGTTTTTCACCGCGGTCACGGTGGCACCCGCCGCATTATAGGCTTCTGCCAGTGCGCGGCATTTCTCTATTTCGTCCTTCGAAAATTTATTTTTTCCCCAAAGCTCCAGCACCTCGCCCGCGTTCTGCTCGCGGCTGCGAAGCATATAATAGGTTTCGGGAGAGAAGTTGCGGATCTCCATATCGCGATCGTAGATCGCGCGCACGATCGGCACGATCACTCGGCCGACGCGGAGCAGCGTTCCCGCGCGAATGGTGGCAAAGCGCGTGAGATTCACGCCGTACAGCCAGTCGATATAGGTACGGGCAAAGCCCTCGTTTGCCAAAAGGTCGTACGCCGCCTCTTCCTTCATATCCGCAAGCGCGGCGCGCACGGTCTCGGGCGTCTGGTCGGGAAGCCAAAGGCGAAGCTGCTTTTTCGGTGCCTTCAGTGCATGGCTGATGCAAAGACGGACGATGATCTCTCCCTCGCGGTCTGCGTCTCCCGCGTTTACGATCGCCTCCACGTCCTCGCGGTTACAAAGGTACTCCAGAACGCCGAACTGGCGGATCACGCCGTTATCCGGCTTTTTATCGTCCCCCTTGCGAAGCTCAAAATGGAATTTTTCGGGAAAGCAGGGGAGATTTTCCATCGTCCATTTCGCGCTCCCATCCGGTGCGGGGTTATAATGCTCGATGTCCGCAAGCGAAAAAAGATGGCCGAATGCCCAGCTGACGATATAGCCCTCGCCGATAAAATATCCGTCCTTGCGGTCCATTTTTCCGATGCCCGCCACGATATTTCTGGCAAGACTCGGCTTCTCCGCAATGATCAGAATCATTCGTACCACCCCTTTCCTTTTTCATCAATACCTATTTATTTTAACATACGGCAAAAGAAATTTCCATAGCTTTTTTTGATTTTTCGATTTTCGTTACAAATGTGCAATTTTCACCTGCTTTTGTGGTGAGATTGACGAAATTTCAAAAAGCCCTTTTTTTTCGCGCGCGGATATGATAAAATAAAACAAGAACGATAGGCGTCTGCCGAGGCAGGAAGGAAAGGATCGGAAAATGGCAAAGCTATACTTCAAATACGGAGCAATGGGCTCTTCAAAGACCGCGCAGGTGCTGATCACGAAATTTAACTACGAGGAGCGCGGAATGCGCGTTTTCCTCATCAAGCCTGAGATCGATACGCGCGACGGAAAGGACGTGATCCGCTCCCGCATCGGACTTTCGGCAACCGCCGTTTGCATCCCGAAGGACGGAAATATCGAGCAGATCTACGAAAAGGATAAGAAGAAATACGACGTGATCATCGCGGACGAATGCCAATTCTTTACCAAGGAGCAGATCGATTCGCTCCGCGCGATCGTGGACCTCTATAATATCCCCGTGCTCTGCTTCGGTCTTCGCACCGACTTTTTGACGCATCTTTTTCCCGGCAGTGCCCGTCTCTTTGAGGTGGCGGACTCCATTGCGGAGATCAAGACCATCTGCGAATGCGGCGCAAAGGCGACCGTCAACGCCCGCTTGAACGCAAAGGGGCAGATCGTTACGCACGGAAGCCAGGTCATGCTCGGCGGCAACGACCGCTATATCGCGATGTGCCACAAGTGCTGGACGAAAAAAATCGAAAAACAAAAAGACAGTCAATAAGGAGAAATGCCATGAACGTAAAAGAAATCCTCGCGATCTGCGATCACACTCTGCTTTCCCAAAGCGCAACCGAGGCCGAGATCAAGGCCGTTTGCGATGACGGTATCCGCTTCGGCACCGCATCGGTCTGCATTCCGCCCTCTTTCGTGAAAATGGCGAAGGAATACGTGGGTGACCGCCTCAAGATCTGCACCGTCATCGGCTTCCCGAACGGCTATATGACGACGGCGAGCAAGGTCTTTGAGACCGCGGATGCCGTGAAAAACGGCGCGGACGAGATCGATATGGTGATCAACGTCGGTTGGGTGAAGGACGGACGCTATGACGCCGTTCTCGAAGAGATCCGTGCCGTGCGCGCGGCATGCGAAGGAAAAATTTTGAAGGTCATCATCGAGACCTGCCTTCTCACGGAGGAAGAAAAGATCGAGATGACGAAGGTCGTTTCCGCGTCCGGCGCAGACTTTATCAAGACCTCTACCGGTTTTGCGGGCGGCGGTGCCACGGTGGCGGATATCGAGCTTTTTGCTGCACATCGCGCAAAGCATTTGAAGATCAAGGCGGCGGGCGGCATCTCCTCTTTGGAGGACGCCGAGGCAATGATGAAGGCGGGCGCAGAAAGACTCGGCACGAGCCGCATCGTCCGTATCGCGAAAAATCAAAGCACGCCCGCGGGCACGTACTGATAAAGGAGAAAAACTATGGCAAGCTATCCTACCCCTCATATTCACGCAACGCCCGAGGACTTTGGCAAGACCGTGCTGATGCCGGGCGATCCCCTGCGCGCAAAATTCATTGCCGAGAATTTTCTTGAAGCGCCCCGTCTTGTAAACAACGTGCGCGGCATTCAGGGCTATACGGGCACCTACAAGGGCGTGAAGGTCTCGGTCATGGCGAGCGGCATGGGCATGCCCTCGATCGGAATCTATTCCTATGAGCTCTATCACTTCTTCAGCGTGGAGAATATCATCCGCGTCGGCTCGGCGGGTGCCTTGCAGACGGACGTGAAGGTGCGCGATATGATCCTCGGCATGGGCGCATCCACCAACTCCGCTTACGGCGCGCAGTATAACCTCGGCGGCACGTTTGCCCCCCTCGGCTCTTATGCCCTTCTCAAGGCCGCCGCCACCGAATGCGAAAAGCTCGGCGCGCGCTATCACGTGGGCAATTTGCTTTCCTCGGACGTTTTCTATAACGACAATCCGCATTTCAACGATAAGTGGATCGAAATGGGCGTTCTCGGCGTGGAGATGGAAGCCGCCGCTCTGTATATGAACGCGGCCAAGGCAAAGAAGCGCGCACTTGCGATCTGCACGGTCTCGGACCATATCATCACGGGCGAGAGCCTGGATGCAGAGGCAAGGCAGAACTCCTTTACGGACATGATGCAGGTGGCGCTGAACGTGGCAGTTGCCATGGAAAAAGAATAAAAAGAAAACAATCGTTTACAATCAAACGAAAAATCGAAATATGAAAAGAGTTTTTTTAATCGTTTTGGATTCTCTCGGCATCGGCAACGCGCCGGATGCCGCCGCCTTCGGCGATGCGGGCGCGAATACGCTTTCGCGCATTGCGAAGGGGCATAGCTTTCAAAATCTTACAGCTCTGGGGCTTGGCAATATCGACGGCGTTGACTGCCTCCCGGCAACCGATGCGCCCCTTGCAGCGCACGGCCGACTGATCGAAAAAAGCCTTGGCAAGGACACGACGATCGGGCATTGGGAGCTGATGGGCATCGTTTCAAAAAGCCCGCTTCCCACCTACCCCGAGGGCTTCCCGAAAGAGGTGCTGGACGCGATCTCCGAGGCAACGGGCAGAGGCATTTTATGCAATCTTCCCTATTCCGGCACGGACGTGATCCGCGACTACGGCGAAGCGCATCTTAAAAGCGGCGACCTTATCGTTTACACCTCGGCGGACAGCGTGCTGCAGATCGCGGCGCACGAGGACATCGTCCCGCTCGAAACGCTTTACGATTACTGCAAAAAGGCACGCAAGATCCTCACGGGCAAGCACGCGGTCGGCCGCGTGATCGCGCGCCCCTTTATCGGAGAGGCGGGCAACTTCACCCGCACGGCAAACCGCCGCGACTTTTCTCTTGAGCCTTACGGCGAAACCCTGCTCGATATACTGACGGCGGAGGGCAAAAGCGTGATCTCCGTCGGCAAAATCTCGGATATTTTCGCAGGGCGCGGCATCACCGAAAGCCATCCCACGCACGGCAACGCCGAGGGCATGGAAAAGGCACTTTCGCTGACCGCAAAGGACTTTTCGGGTCTTTGCTTTATCAACCTCGTGGACTTTGATATGCTCTACGGCCACAGACAGGATACCGAGGGCTATGCGAAGGCTCTCGAGGATTTCGACGCCTTTTTGCCCACACTTCTTTCCCGCCTCGGAGAGGAGGATGCTCTGATCATTACAGCGGATCACGGCTGTGATCCGGGCGACAATAGCACGGACCACACGCGCGAATGCGTACCGCTTCTGATCTACGGCAAGCAGATCGAGCCGAAGAATCTCGGCACGGTGGAGGGCTTTTCTGCAGTTGCCTGCACGGCGGCTGCGCTTCTCGGCACGAAAGGAATGCCGAAAAACGGCGAAAGCCTTGCCGCAAAAATTCTGAAATAAGGAAAGAGAAATGGAAAAATATACAAGCGAGGCGCTGATATCTTTGGCGCTCGAGGCGCGCAAAAACGCGCATTGCCCCTATTCGGGTATCGCCGTCGGCGCGGCACTTTTGACGAAAACGGGCGAGGTCTTTCTCGGCGCGAATATGGAGAGCGCCTCCTTCAGCCCCACGCTGTGCGCGGAGCGCGTTGCCTTCGGTGCGGCGCTTTCGCAGGGACACAGAGAATTTTTGCGTATCGCGGTGGTCGGTGCGAAAAAGGACGAGATGCCGCACGCATTTTTCCCGCCCTGCGGCGTGTGCCGCCAGGTGATGGCGGAATTTTGCGAAAATGATTTCGAGATCCTTCTCTCCGACGGAAAAACGGTCGAGGTTCTGACGCTGGATGCGCTTTTGCCGCACCGTTTCGGAAAAGAGCATTTTTAAGGAGAAAACGGAATGCGCGTTTATGATATTATAGAAAAGAAAAAGCACCGCTTACCGCTTTCCGAGGAGGAGATCCGCTTTTTCGCAAACGGCGTGGCAAGCGGCGAGATCCCCGATTATCAGGCGGCGGCGCTGCTGATGGCGATCTGCCTTTGCGGCATGAACGAGGAGGAGACCTTTTTCCTCACAGCGGCCATCGCCGAATCGGGTGACACGATCGACCTCTCCGCCTTTGGCGAATACACGGCGGATAAGCATTCCTCCGGCGGCGTGGGCGACAAGACCACGCTGATCCTTGCTCCAATCGCGGCATCCTGCGGCGTTATCATGGCAAAAATGAGCGGCCGAGGCCTCGGGCACACGGGCGGAACGGTGGACAAGCTGGAATCCATCCGCGGCTACCGCACCACCCTCTCTTCCGAGGAATTTTGCGAGCTTGTGAAGAAAAACGGCATCGCCGTTATCGGACAAAGCGGCAACCTCGCTCCCGCAGATAAAAAGCTCTACGCGCTTCGTGACGTGACCGCGACGATCGATTCCGTGCCGCTGATCGCATCCTCCATCATGGGAAAGAAGCTGGCGGCGGGCGCGAAAACCATCGTGCTGGACGTCAAATACGGAAGCGGCGGCTTCATGAAAACCCCCGAGCAGGCAACCGCGCTTGCCGAGACTATGGTGAAGATCGGAAAGCGGTACGGACGGCGCGTTGCCGCCCTGATCACGAATATGGACGTACCGCTCGGAAATGCCGTCGGCAATGCGCTTGAGGTCAAGGAAGCCATCGAAATATTACAGGGGCGCGGATGCCCCGCCCTGCGCGCGCTCTGCCTTGCTTTGGCAAAAACGATCGTGCAGCTCTCGCTCGGTATAGAGGAGAGCGAGGCCGAAAGGCGCGTGACCGAGGCACTGGAAAGCGGCGCGGCGTTCGATACCCTCTGCCGCTGGATCGGCGGTCAAGGGGGCGACGTATCGGTGCTTTTGCACCCCGAATATCTCCCTGCCGCGCCCCTCTCTCTGGATATACTCTCCGAGCGCGACGGCTATATTTTCGGCATGAATGCCGAGCGCGTGGGAGAGGCCTCTCTTTTGCTCGGCGCGGGCAGACAGACCAAGGAAGACACGCTCGATATGGGAGCAGGTGTCATTCTGCACAAAAAGACCGGTGACACCGTGTCCCGCGGGGCGCGCATTGCTACGCTCTATGCGAGCGATGAAGCGCGGCTCGAAAAAGCAAAGGAATGCTTCCTTTCGGCGATCACCTATGCCGACAAAAAGCCAAAAACGCAATCTTTGATTTACAAAACAGTGCTTTAAAAGCAACAAAGGAATACAAGGCAGCTTCCCCGCGCATCGGATCTTTTTTCGTGCGCGGGGATTTTTTCGTGTTGCGAAGCTTTCAACGCATTTTTGCACTTTTAACAGAAATGCGCGCCGTATGCCGATCTTTCCCCTTTTCGCTTGATTTTTCGGGCCTTTCATGGTATAATATATAATGTTAAAATTTTTAGAGAGGGGTGTCGTTTTTGTATTCAAAATTCGTGCATGCCTTCTACTATTTTAATATCATCGTGCAATCCGTTTTTTCCCTGCTCTGCCCCGTCGGACTGCTGACGCTTCTTGCATGGTTTCTGACGAGCAGAAATTATACGGGAGAATGGATCTATGCGGTGCTGATCCTTTTCGGGATCGCCATCGGGCTTTTTTCCATGTTCCGCTTTATCACAGACGCCACCGCGCAGGTGCGCGCTTTAGAAAAGGCGGCAAAGGAAAAGGAAAAGGAAAAGGCGCGGCGCATCACCGAAAAGAAAAACCAAGAAAGCGAGGACGACAGGTGAAAGAAAAAAATCCCGTTTTGCGCGAAACGGCAAGGCTTGCCATCGGCGAGATCATCGTCTCGGCACTTGTCGTTGCCGTATATGCGCTCATTCAAAAAACCGTGCGCTGGCAGGTGCCCGTGAGCGCGCTGATCGGCTCTGCCGTTATGATCGCAAACTTCTTCTTTTTGGCAAAAAGCACGGACGCGCTCTTTATGCAAGCGTTTCAGGCGCGCGGGGAAAGGGAGATGACCGAGGAGCAGATCGAAAAATTCACGGCCGAATATCAAATGAAGATGGCGACGAAGACGCAGCTTTCCTTCATTATCCGCATGATCACCATGGCGGCAACGATCGCTCTTACCTTTATTTTCCTTGAGGGCATTGCCGCCACCGTGCCGCTTCTTATGCAGCGCCCCCTGCTTTACGCGGGCGAATTCTTCCGCAAAAAGGAGGATAACGCTCCATGAACATAAGTATAACCGGTCCCGGCGTGTATTTCACGATCCCGATCCTCGGCGGCATCCGCATCTCGCAGACCGCCGTCGCACTTTTGGCGGTGACGATCCTTTTGATCGTAGTGGCCTTCATCGTAACGAGAAGGATCGAAAAGCGGCCGGGCAGGCTCCAGGTCGTGATCGAAAAGCTCGTAACCATGCTTTACGATCTCGTGGAAAGCACGATGGGAAAGCACAATCTGAAATTTGCGCCCTACATCGGCGCGCTCTTCCTCTCCTCGCTTTTCGGCTCGCTGATCGGGCTGACGCAGATCTTCCGCTCCACGACGGGTGACCTTTCGGTGACCTTGGCTTGGGCTTTGGCGACCACGGGCATGGTGTGGTATTGTAACATCAAAAATTTCGGCTTTAAGGCGTGGCTCAAGAGCTTTACCGAGCCGATTGCCGTGATGACGCCGATGAACATCGTCAGCGAGATCGCAAACCCCATATCCATGGCGTTCCGTCACTTCGGTAACGTGGCGGGGGGATCGGTGCTGATGAGCGTGATCTATGCGGCTCTCGCCGCGCTCTCATCGGTTATTTTCGGATGGATCCCCGGGTTGATCGGAACGATCCCCTTCTTCCAGGTGGGTATCCCCGCCGTGCTTTCCATCTATTTCGATCTTTTCTCGGGCTTTGTGCAGGCCTTCGTTTTCTGCCTTTTGACGATGATCTACGTCGGCGCGGCCAATCCGCCCGCGGAGGAGCTTCCCGTGAGAAACAAGAAAGCAAAAAAGCAAAAATAATTTTTCAACCGAATACAAAAAATTAAAGTAAACATTTTATAGGAGGATTTTCATTATGAATCTCGAAGCAGCAAGAGCACTCGGCGCAGGCCTTTGCATGGGTCTTGGCGCGATCGGTCCCGCCATCGGTGAGGGTAACGCCGTCGGCAAGGCGCTGGAGGCAATGGCACGCCAGCCCGAAATGGCTTCCACCCTTCGTACCAACATGATCCTCGGTTGTGCGATCACCGAAACCACGGGTATCTACTCGCTCGTTATTTCCCTTCTTCTTCTCTTCGTATTCAGGGGTTAATACGAAACACGCCCGCAAGGGAACACATACGGAAGGGTAAAATTATGTTTGAGAAATTCGAATCATTTGTAGGTGTCAATTTCTTTACCTTGATCTTTGCATGGGCAAATCTTTTGATCCTCTACCTCGTGCTTCGCAAGATCCTCTTCCATCCGATCAAGCGCATGATCGACAGCCGCCAAAAGGAAATTGACGACATGTACGAATCTGCCGAAAAGGACAGGAGTGCGGCAGAGCACATGCGTAAGGATTATGAGCAGAAGCTGGAGAAGGCCACCGAGGAGAGCGAAGAGATCCTTCGGAGCGCCCAGCGCCGCGCACTTCTCAAGGAAGAAGAGATCTTAAAGGATGCCGAGGCGCAGGCGCGCCGCACCAAGGAAAGAGCGGAGGAGCAGATCGCGCTCGAAAAACGCCAGGCAATGAACGATATCAAGGACGAGGTTTCCGTCATTGCCATTCAGATCGCCGAGGCTGTGGTTGCCCGCGACGTAAAGGCTTCCGAGCACGCCGATCTCATTGACGGCTTTATCAATACGATGGGTGAAGAAGCATGATTGACACGAAGGAATACGCGAAGGCCCTTTTCCTTCTCGCAAAGGAAAGAGGGGCTTTGGAGCTCATTCTCTCCGACTTAAAGGCGGCGTGTGCCGCCGTGAAAGAGGAGCCCGACTATATCTCGCTTCTGGATTCGCCCGCGCTCACGGGAGAGGAAAGGGACAGACTGATAGAGGAGGCGTTCGCCTCGGTGGACATAGACCTTCGTTCCTTTTTTAAGATCCTCTCGGGAAAGCACGCGCTTTACACCCTTTTTCGCACGGCAGATGCCTACGAGGCGCTTTGCGATGAGGAGATGGGCATTATCCGTGCCGAGGCGATCACGGCGGTCGCGCTCACCGATACGCAAAGGGAGCGTCTCGCTTTAAAGCTTGAAAAAAAGACCGGCAAGCGCGTGATCCTAAAAAACACGGTGGATGCATCCGTGCTCGGAGGCGTGAAGCTGCGCTTTATGGGTACGCAGCTCGATGCTTCTCTAAAGAGCCGCTTGGATTCCATCCGCGAGGCCTTGCAAAGCACCGCACTCGGTGTGGAAAATATAGGAAAGTGACGGTGATACCATGCAGTCAAAGACGAGTGATATCAGTAAGATCATAAAAGAACAAATCAAAAATTACAGTGCCAAAACCAAGCAAGAGGAGATCGGCTACGTTATCTCGGTCGGTGACGGTATCTCCAAGGTGCACGGCCTTGAAAAATGCAAGGCAAACGAGCTTCTCGAATTTTCGAACGGCTCCTTCGGCATGGCGCTGAACCTTGAGGAAAGCTGCGTGAGCGCCGTTCTTCTCGGATCGGACGTCGGCATTACCGAAGGTAGCCTCGTGAAGCGGACCGGCCGCGTGGTTTCGGTTCCCGTGGGAGATAAAATGATCGGCCGCGTCGTGGATGCGCTCGGTCAGCCCCGCGACGGCAAGGGCCCGATCGACTCTGACGAATTCCGCCCGATCGAAAAGAAGGCGGCGGGCATTATTGAAAGAAAATCCGTTTCCGTTCCTCTGCAGACGGGTATCAAGGCGATCGATGCCATGATCCCCATCGGCCGCGGCCAGCGCGAGCTGATCATCGGCGACAGACAGACGGGAAAGACCACCATTGCCACCGATACGATCATCAATCAGCGCGGCAAGGACGTGATCTGCGTTTACGTTGCGATCGGACAAAAGCAGTCCACCGTGACCGAGGTCGTGGATACGCTCTATAAGAACGGCGCGATGGACTATACCGTGATCGTGGCGGCAACCGCATCCGAAAGCGCACCCTTGCAGTACATCGCCCCCTATGCGGGCTGTACGATCGGTGAGTATTTCATGGACCGGGGCAAGGACGTTTTGATCGTTTACGACGATCTTTCCAAGCACGCGGTCGCTTACCGCGCACTTTCGCTTCTGATCCGCCGTCCCCCCGGCCGCGAAGCGTATCCCGGCGACGTCTTCTATCTGCATTCCCGCCTTCTTGAGAGAGCGGCAAGGATCGCCCCCGAATACGGCGGCGGCTCGCTGACAGCGCTTCCCATTATCGAAACCCAGGCGGGTGACGTATCCGCTTATATCCCCACCAACGTGATCTCGATCACCGACGGACAGATCTTCCTTGAGACCGAGCTTTTCCACGCGGGCGTTCGCCCCGCCGTGAACCCCGGTATCTCGGTATCCCGTGTCGGCGGTAACGCGCAGATCAAGGCAATGAAAAAGGTGGCAGGCCCCTTGAAGCTTCTCTATTCGCAATACCGCGAGTTGCAGGGCTTTGCCCAGTTTGGCTCGGATCTGGATGCCGATACGAAGGCAAGACTTGCACAGGGCGAAAGGATCGTTGCGGTTTTGAAGCAGGGCAAGAACGCACCCGTGCCGGTGGAGCTTCAGGTCGCTATTCTTTACGCCGTTACGAACAATCTTCTTGCAGACGTTAAGGTAGAGGACGTGGCGCAATTTGAGGCCGCGCTCTTCGATCACCTGACGGCGAATGAGGAAGCACTCCTTTCCGAGATCCGCGAGAGCGGCGTGCTCTCCGACGAGAGCACGGAGATCTTAAAGAAAGCGATTGCAACCTGCAAGAAAAACCTTTATAAGTAAACAAAAGTTTGTATAACAGTCATTTTTAAGAAGAAAAGGAGGGAGAATCTTGGCAGGCGTATCTATGAATGATATTAAGGCCCGCATCAAAAGCGTCAACAGCACGATGCAGATCACCAAGGCGATGGAGCTTGTGGCGACCTCAAAGCTGCGCCGCGCGAAAATGCGCGCCGAGCAAAGCCGTGCATACGGCGAAATTGCCACCGAGGCAATGAAAAAAATTCTCCTCGCCCCCGCCGTGGCGGACTCTCCCTACACAAGGCCCTCGGAAGGAAAAAAGGTCTGCTACGTTGTGATCGCGGGTGACCGCGGTCTGGCAGGCGGCTTCAACGTCGGTATCTTCCGCACCGTGCAGTCGCTCGGTCTTGAGAATGCCTATGTGATCCCCGTCGGCAAAAAGGCGGTGGAATATTACCGCGGGCGCGCCGAGTGCCTAACGGAAGCCTTCTCTCCCGTGGACAATCTTTCAGTGGGCGCTGCCATGAAGATCGCGCGTCTTTTGATCGACGGCTTCGACAGAGGCACCTTCGACCGCGTGGTGCTGGTCTATACGCGCTTCGTTTCCATGATCTCACAAGTCCCCACCCATACCGTGCTTCTTCCCTTGGAGCGCGGTGCGGGCGGGCAGGATCCCATGACCGACGAGGATATCTCGGAGCTTCTTTCTTCCCTTTTACCGCAGTATCTCGGCGGTATGATCTACGGAGCGATCGCGGAGTCCTTGGCAGCAGAATGCGGCGCGCGCCGCACCGCCATGAACGCGGCAAACAAAAACGCCGAGGAAATGATCGTCGGGCTAAATCTCAGCTACAACCGCGCAAGACAGGCAATGATCACGCAAGAAATTACTGAAATTGTTTCCGGAGCGGAGGCGCTGTAAGCGCACCGCACGGAGAAAGGAATACTTATGAGCCAGAATGTGGGAAAGGTGATCGGAATCATCGGCCCTGTCCTCGATATTCAATTTGAAAAAGGAAGGGTTCCGGATCTTCTCAATGCCATCGAGATCATGCACGAGGGCAAGAGGGTCGTTTGCGAGGTGGCAACCCAGGTGGGTGACGACGTTGTGCGTTGCATCGCGATGTCCTCGACCGACGGCATGAGCCGCGGCATGGAGGCAGTTGACACCGGCAAGTGCATTACGGTCCCCGTGGGTCCCGAAACGCTCGGGCGCATCTTCAACCTTCTCGGCGAGGTGCAGGATAACGGCCCCGAGCTTGAGGGCGTGCGCCGTGACGCGATCCATAAAGCGCCCCCTGCCTATACCGAGCAGGAGAGCACGGCGGAGATCCTCGAAACGGGCATCAAGGTCGTTGACCTGATCGCGCCCTACGCCAAGGGCGGTAAGATCGGTCTTTTCGGCGGCGCGGGCGTTGGAAAAACCGTGCTGATCATGGAGCTGATCAATAACATTGCCAAGGAGCACGGCGGTATCTCCGTGTTCACCGGCGTTGGAGAGAGGACCCGCGAGGGCAACGATCTCTATAACGAAATGAAGGACTCCGGCGTGCTTTCCAAGACCGCACTCGTGTATGGGCAGATGAACGAGCCCCCCGGAGCAAGAATGCGCGTCGGTCTTTCGGGACTGACGATGGCGGAATACTTCCGCGATCAGGAGGGACAGGACGTTCTTCTCTTCATCGATAATATTTTCCGCTTCACACAGGCGGGCTCCGAGGTTTCCGCGCTTCTCGGCCGTATGCCCTCCGCCGTTGGCTATCAGCCAACGCTGGCAACCGAGATGGGTGCCTTGCAGGAGCGCATCACCTCTACCAAGCGCGGCTCTATCACCTCCGTGCAGGCGGTGTACGTGCCTGCTGATGACCTGACCGACCCCGCCCCCGCAACCACGTTTGCACATCTGGATGCCACGACGGTGCTTTCCCGCGGCATCGCATCTCTCGGTATCTACCCCGCCGTAGATCCCCTGGATTCCACCTCGCGCCTGCTCTCTCCCGACGTTGTGGGCATTGAGCATTACGAGGTCGCCAGAGCCGTGCAGCAGATCCTTCAGCGCTATAAGGAATTGCAGGATATCATTGCCATCATGGGTATGGATGAGCTTTCCGAGGAGGATAAGCTGACCGTCAGCCGTGCAAGAAAGATCCAGCGCTTCCTTTCCCAGCCCTTCACCGTTGCCGAGCAGTACACCGGTATGGAGGGACGCTACGTTCCCGTAAAGGAAACCATTCGCGGCTTCCGCGAGATCCTTGAGGGCAAGCACGACGCGCTTCCCGAATCCGCCTTCCTCTTCGTCGGCACGATCGACGAGGCGGTCGCCAAGGCAAAAGCAATGAAGGCCGCAGAGTAAGGGGGACTTATGAAAGAGTTTTCCTTACAGATCGTCACGCCCGATAAAACGGCGTTTGACGGAAAGGCGACGAGCCTTCTCATCCGCACCGCAGCGGGCGACGTTGAGATCCTCGCGGGGCACGCAGACCTTCTCTGTGCCCTCGGCACGGGGCGCGCGCGCATCCGCTTTGCGGACGGCGGCGAACGCTTTGCCGGCGCAAGCGGCGGCTTTCTCTCGGTTTCCGAGGGCACCGTTCGCGTTGCGGCGACCACCTTTGAATTTGCGGACGAGTTGGATCTTGATCGCGCCGAGGCCGCCAAGGAAAAAGCGGAGCAGCGTATCAAAAACGCAAAGAGCCGCGCCGAGCTTGACCTCGCAAAGGCGAAGCTTCAAAGAGCACTGACGAGAATTCAAGTTAAGACGATGAAATAAAAAAACACCCCCGACAGGCATTGGGCCGTCGGGGGTGTTTTTACTTTTCTGAAGCATTTACAGAAGCGCTCTTTTTTTGATAGCAAAGGCATTTACGTGAAAAAGTCTGTATGTTTTTGCGCTTTTTGTAAATTTAGGTTTGCTTTTTAAGGTGTTTTTTGGAAGAGCATGCGCGCTTTTTATTCCTTGATCTCCTTTGTTTCGCACGCATTTTTGCCATTCACAGCCTCGTTCGGACGGCGCAGAAAGAGGACGATAAAGGGAATGCACACAAGGCCCGAGATCGCGTCCGCGATCGGCTGTGCAAGCAAAATACCGTCCAGTCCAAAAATCGCGTTAAGGATCAAAAGCGCGGGGATAAAGGAAAGTCCCGAGCGCATCAGGGCAAGGAAGGAGGCAACGCCCGCCTCGCGGATGCTCTGATACAGCATATTGACGGGAACGGAAAGCGGCAAGAACAGAAGGCCGAGGGCGGCGAAGCGCAGCCCCTTCGTTCCGATCTCGATCACGGCGGCACTCTTTTGGAAAAGCGCGATGATGCCGGGCGCGAAGATCAGCATAAGCACGGAAAGCGCGGCGCTGAGCGCAAGCCCCAGCCCCATCGTGAAGAGCAGCCCCTGCTTGACGCGGCGGCGCTTGCCGACCTGATAATTGAAGGACGCCACGGGCTGAAAGCCCTGCCCGATGCCGAGCCCCACGCAAAGCACCAGCGAGGAGCAGCGGTTGACAACGCTGATCGCGGCGATCGCCGCATCACCGAAGGGCTTGGTGAGATTGTTGAGAATGCCGTGCGAGATCGAGGTGAGTCCCTGGCGAAGAAGCGAGGGGAAGCCCACGCGCATGATCGAAAGATACACCGCCCCTTCCCTTGCGATCGCGGCAAACGAGATGCGGCTCTGCGCCTTGGTTTGGTACATAACAAGAAGGATCGTAAAGCTCACGGCCTGCGAGATCGCCGTTGCCATACCCGCGCCGAATACGCCGAGCGGCAGAACGCGAACAAAAATGTAATCAAGCAGGATATTGAGAAGGCCGCCCGTCGTCAGTCCGAACATAGCGTAAAACGCCTTGCCCTCGTAACGAAGGTTGTTATTCAATACCAAAGAGCCGATCAAAAGCGGACAAGAAAGAAGCACCCAAAAACCGTAATCCATGGCGTGAGGCAGGATGGTCTCGGTACTGCCGAGAAGCATCATGAAGGGGCGCAAACAGGAAAGTCCCGCCGCCATCAAAGCCAAACCGATGCCCGTGCCGAAGAAAAACGCAGTGGACACGTAGCGCGTGGCATCCTTCACGTCGCGGTCGGCAAGGGCCTTGGCAACGAAGGTACCCGAGCCGTGCCCCATCATAAAGGCAATGGCCTGAATGATGGCCTGGAGCGTGAAAAGAATGCCCGTTGCGCCCTGCGCGCTTTCGCCGAGCCCGCCGACGAAATAGGTATCCGCCATATTGTATATGCTGGTGATCAGCATAGAGATCGTGGTCGGAATGCCCAAAGTGACGATCAGCCTTGCGACCGGCGTTTCGGTCATTTTTATGTAGTGATCGTTTGATTTTGTCATGTTTTGTTTACAATTACACGCGATAAGTCAGATCGCCATAGGTGGGAACGGGCCAATATTCACGGCAGGTGAGCACCTCCATGCTATCCACGGCACGGCGCAGGCTCTCCATTTTGGGAAGCACGACGTCCTTATAGCACATGGCTCTCTGCTCATCGGTTTCCTTCGCGCGTGCCGTTGCCTCTGCCTTTTCAAGCGCGAGCGTTGCGCTGTACGCCTTGGAAAGAAGATCCGAAAGCTTGCCGATCAGGCTCTCCTCCACCGAGGTATACACCGAGCGAAGCGCTTCTCTCTTGGCGATGAGCGCATCGGAAAGATCCTTCACGTATTTGGAAACGGCGGGAATATAGTCGCGCATGGACATTTCAAGCATCGTTCGCGCCTCGATTCCAACCACGTTGCGATAGGTCTCAAAGAAGATCTCGCGGCGCGAGCGCATCTCCACCTCGCTCATAACGGAGAACTTCGTGAAGAGCGCGATGTTCTTCTCGTCCGTGAAGTGCTCGTACGCCTCGGGCGCACTCTTGAAGCAGGAAAGGCCTCTTGCCTTTGCCTCCTCCTCCCACTCCTTGCTATAACTGTTTCCGGAGAAGAGGATTCTTCTGTGCGCGCGGAAGGTGTCGGCGATCAGCTTGTCCAGCGACATCTCAAAGTCCTTCGCCTTGCTCAAGGTGTCCGCAAAATCCGAGAAGGACTTTGCAACCGCGGTGTTCAGCACGATATTGGCAAACGCGATGTTCTGCGACGAGCCGACCATACGGAACTCAAACTTATTGCCCGTGAAGGCAAAGGGCGAGGTGCGGTTTCTGTCGGTATTGTCCTTGCGGATGCCGGGGAGTGAGGGCACGCCGAGCGACATATATTTGGTTTCCTTCTTGCGATAGTTCGAGCCGTCCGCAATCGCGTTTACAAGCTCCTCCAGCTCTTCGCCGAGGAAGACCGAGATGATCGCGGGGGGGGCTTCCGCGCCGCCGAGACGCTGATCGTTACCCGCCGTAGCGGCCGAGATACGCAGAAGATCCTGATAATCGTCCACCGCCTTCAAAACGGCGGCGAGCATCAAAAGAAATCGCTTATTGTTCGCAGGGGTCTTGCCGGGCTTCAAGAGGTTTTCACCCGTATCCGTTGCGATCGACCAGTTGTTATGCTTGCCCGATCCGTTGATGCCCGCAAAGGGCTTCTCCGCAAGCAGACACTCCATGCCGAACTTGGGCGCAAGCTTTTTCATATATTCCATCGTCAGAAGGTTCTGATCCACGGCAATATTCGTGGAGGAAAAGACAGGCGCAAGCTCGTGCTGTGCGGGGGCCGTTTCGTTGTGCTTGGTCTTGGCACAAATGCCGAGTGCCCAAAGCGCACGGTCCAGCTCCTGCATATATGCGCTGACGCGCGGACGGAGCGCACCGAAATAATGATCCTCAAGCTCCTGGCCCTTCACCGCGGGTGCGCCGAACAGCGTGCGGCCGCAGTAGAAGAGATCGCGTCTTGCCTTGAAGTCCTCGCTATCCACAAGGAAATATTCCTGCTCTGCGCCCACCGTGGTCTGCACGCGCTTTGCCGAGGTATCGCCGAAAAGCTCCAAAAGGCGCAAAGCCTCTGCGCTGATCGCGTCCATCGAGCGGAGCAGGGGCGTTTTCGTATCGAGCGCCTCACCCGTATAAGAGCAAAACGCCGTGGGAATGTACAGAGATCCGTCCTTAACAAAGGCGTAGGACGCGGGGTCCCAAGCCGTATATCCTCTCGCCTCAAAGGTGGCGCGCAAACCGCCCGAGGGGAAGGAAGAAGCATCCGGCTCGCCCTTGATCAGCTCCTTGCCGGAAAACTCCATGATCGCCTTGCCGTGCCCAACCGGCGAAAGGAAGGAATCGTGCTTCTCCGCCGTTACGCCCGTGAGAGGCTGGAACCAATGCGTGAAGTGGGTCGCGCCGTGCTCCACCGCCCAGTCCTTCATTGCGCCTGCCACTACGTCGGCGATCGTGGCGTCGATCTCATTGCCCGTGGCAATGGTTTTCTCAAGAGATTTATATACGTCCTTGGGAAGTCTTTCGCGCATCACGTCCTCGCTGAAAACCTGCGAGCCGAAAAGCTCGGGGATGCGAATGTTTTTTTCCATAAAAAGAAGCCTCCTATTTTTATGCTACAATTATACAACAGAGGTAAAAAAATGTCAAGAGTTTCACGTAAAGTGGATATATTTTTCTTTTTTTGCACTTCTTTTTATGTAGAGGTGGGGCGTTTTGATTATTTTATAATTGTTTTTTCTTTGTTTGTGGGTGATATGATTATGAACAAAAAATGAACGGAAGAATTTGAGGGCGTTTTATTTCGGTGGCAAGGGGCGGTGGGGCGCACAAAAGAGAGCAAAAGCGAAGCCGCAAATTTTGCGTCGCACATTTTCCTCTTGACTTTTTTTCAGTTTGTGATATACTATTAAATGGTATAGTTTTGACCGATTAAATTATAAGGAAGAGAAATGTACTACATTACGTTGGATTTAGAGTGGAACCAGGCCTATGCACAAAAGGCTCTGGCGGTGCAGCGCCGCCTTTGCGCCCGCTTGCGCGGCGAGGTGATCCAGATCGGCGCCGTGAAGCTGGATAAGCGCATGCGCGTTTGCGGCTCGTATTCGGTGATCGTGAAGCCGCAGCATTTCAAAAAACTTCATAAGCACGTGAGTGATCTGACGGGCATCAGCCAGGAAATGATGGATGCCGGCGTTCCCCTTCCCCAAGCCGCCGAGAATTTCAAGCGTTTTTGCGGCGAGGATTTCGCATTTCTCACCTGGGGCCCCGATGATATACCCATGCTGAAGGACAACCTTCATATTCACGATATTCCCTCCGAGTGGCTGGACCGTACTTACGATCTGCAGGTGATCTTCAATAAGCAGACCGACGGTGCAACGAAGCAGCGCTCGCTGGAATACGCGATGGATCACTTTGGCATCCCCCAGAATCTGCCGGCGCACGATGCGCTGAACGACGCTTATTTTACCGCGCTCGTCGCACAAAAGCTGGACGTCAAGGAAGGCATTCGCGCATACGATGCATCGCAAGGGCAGTATCTTGAATCCGGCACGATCGGCGATGCCGACGCAGGCGATGACGGATACGTTACCATCAGCGAAATGCTCGAGGATGCGGTCGTTTGCCGTCCCGTTTGCCCCATCTGCAAAAAGCCCCTGATCCTCAAGGGCAAGCCTCTGCACTCCAAGGGACAGCGCTACACCTATTACTATGAATGCAAGAAGGACGGGGATATGTTCCTCACCCTGAAGCTGCACAGAAACTTCAACGAAACCTGGCGCGCCAAACGCCAAATCACCCCTGCCACCGAGGAGCAGATCGTGGAATACAAGCAGAAGCTGGAAGCAACGGGCATTCGCCGCCGCTCAAGATCCCGCCGTTCTCCCAGACGCAGGAAGAACCCCTCGCAGAATACACAGTAATCATTTTGCATATATTTGTTTACAAAAAACAGCATCCGCTCCAAAAAGCGGATGCTGTTTTGCTTAATCTTTCTTTTGCTTTCCCTTGATCGCGACATAATCGGGCATTTTTTCGCGCTTGCCGATCTTCCTTTTCTTCAGCTCGCAAAAGTGCTCCTTCAGCGTGCCGAAGCTTCCGGGCTCCATATAATAGGGAGAGTCCTCGGGGCTTTCGTAGGATCCGTACATACCGCCGAGCGCGCCCTCGTGATCCGTGCCGCCCGCAATAAAAAGATTTTTCTCATAGGCGATGCAAAGCGCCTCCCTCTGCTCCTCGGGGGTGAGCGAAAAGTGATAGACCTCAAGCCCGTCGATGCCCATTTCGATCAGACGGTCCATGTACTGCAAGCGCTCGTGCGGATGCGCTACCAAAATGATACCGCCCGCCTTATGCACGAGATCGATGATCTCCTTTGCGGAAAGGAAGGGATATGCGGGCGCAACGAGATCTCTTTGCATAAGGAAATTTTTATCGTACCAATCGACGTATTCTTTAGGCTGCACAAGTCCCTTGGCAAGCATAGCGTTAAACACGTGCTCGTTGCAAAGCCACGCGATGCCCGCGTTATATTCCAGAACCTCGCCCCAGGTGATGCCCGCAATATCGCCCTTTTCCACCGCCCATTCAAAGACGGCGCGCGTCTGCTCTGTTTCGCGGTACGCCATTCCTTTTAGGTACTCCGCCATGGGGGGATAGGCAGGATCAAAGTCGTAAGCAACGAAATGAAAATCGGGCAGCTCGCCCGATGCCTCCACCGAAAACTCGCATCCAAAGAGGCTTTCAAGCCCATGCTCTTTCGCATAATACGCAATATCGGCATTGCCCGTCACGGTATCATGGTCGGTCAAGGCGATCGCTCCGTACCCTTCCGCCTTTGCGAGGAGCACCAGCTGCTCGGGCGTATATTTCCCGTCCGAATGCGTGCTATGTAAATGAAGGTTTGCATATATCTGCATTTTCCTTTTTCCTTTCAAAAGAAAAAATGGCGAGGCCGTCTCAAACAAGCATTGAAACGGCCTCGTTTTTTAGGAAAGCGCCTATGGTGGCAAGCCGCCTCGGCAATCAAAATCAGAACATAAGCTTCTGCTGAATATAAGCCTTAACCTCGGCGATGGGAAGGCGGACCTGCTCCATCGTATCTCTGTCACGCACGGTTACGCAGCCATCGTTTTCAGTATCGAAGTCGTAGGTGATGCAGAAGGGCGTACCCACCTCATCCTGACGGCGGTATCTCTTACCGATCGAGCCTGCCTCGTCAAAGTCGCAGGGGAATGCCTTTGCAAGCTCGTCGTAAAGCTCCAGCGCCTTATCGGAAAGCTTCTTGGAAAGAGGAAGCACGGCCGCCTTGATGGGAGCAAGCGCGGGATGCAGGTGAAGAACCACGCGCACGTCACCCTCGGCGATCTCTTCCTCGTCGTATGCATCCACGAGGAACGCAAGTGCCACGCGGTCCGCACCGAGAGAGGGCTCAACCACGTAAGGCGTGTAATGGGTGTTGGTTTCGGGATCGAAATACTGCATATCCTTGCCCGAATGCTTTTCATGCTGGGAAAGGTCGTAATCGGTTCTGTCGGCAATGCCCCAAAGCTCGCCCCATCCGAACGGGAAAAGGAACTCAAAGTCGGTGGTTGCCTTGGAGTAGAAGCAAAGCTCCTCGGGATCGTGGTCACGAAGGCGGAGATTCTCCTATTTCATGCCGAGGTCCAAAAGCCACTTCTTGCAGAACGCCTTCCAATATGCAAACCACTCAAGGTCGGTGCCGGGCTTGCAGAAGAACTCAAGCTCCATCTGCTCGAACTCACGGGTACGGAACACGAAGTTGCCGGGCGTGATCTCGTTACGGAAGGACTTACCGATCTGGCAGATACCGAAGGGAAGCTTCTTTCTGGTGGAGCGCTGTACCGCAGGGAAGTTTACGAAAATACCCTGTGCCGTTTCGGGACGAAGGTATACGGTGCTGGTGTTATCCTCGGTAACGCCGATAAAGGTCTTGAACATGAGGTTGAACTTCTTGATATCGGTGAAGGTCTTGCTGCCGCAAAGGGGGCAAGCGATTCCCTTCTCCGCGATGAACGCTGCCATCTGCTCGAAGGTCCAGCCCGCAGGATTCTCGTCCGTTCCGTTCTGGAATGCGTATTCCTCGATCAGCTTATCGGCTCTGTGTCTTGCCTTGCACTGCTTGCAGTCCATCAAAGGATCAGAGAAGCCGCCCACGTGACCGGAGGCAACCCAAGCCTCGGGGTTCATGATGATCGCGCTGTCAAGTCCGACGTTGTAGCGGGACTCCTGCACGAACTTCTGCCACCAAGCCTTCTTCACGTTGTTCTTGAACTCAACGCCGAGAGGACCGTAATCCCAGGAGTTGGCAAGACCGCCGTAGATCTCCGAGCCGGGGAAAATATAGCCGCGCGTTTTGCACAGGGCTACGATTTTGTCCATTGTTTTTTTGTTGTTTTCCATAACTGTTTCTCCAAAAATATATTTTTATCTTTTAATTTCTCCGAAAATGACTCCGTCTGCGTGCGACAGCGGGCGAACAAGGATCACCTCTCCGTGCTCACATCCCTCTGCCGGGAAGCGAAGCTCGGCAAAATTCTCCGCATGCGCCGAGGCGATACCGTCCTTCACGGTCTCGACAACGACCGAAAGCGGTGCGCCCTCGCCGATCAGAGTGTCGAGGATCTCGTCGCGGATGCGGTTCTTCTCCGCCATGAGGATCTGACTGCGGCGGTGCTTTTCTTCCTCGCTGACTTGAGCGGGATACGTTGCCGCGGGGGTATTTTTTCTTCTCGAATACGCAAACACGTGCATATCAAGAAAGCGCGCTTTTTTCACAAAATCCAAGGTTTCAAGAAACTCCGCCTCTCCCTCTCCCGGGAAGCCGACCATCATATCGGTGGTGAACTGCACGGAAGGGATACGCGCGCGAAGCCGCGCAAGCGCGGAAAGTGCCATCTCACGGTTATAGCGTCTACGCATACCGCGAAGCACGCTATCCGAGCCGGACTGCATGGAAAGATGAAAATGCGGAACGACGATGGCGAGCGAGGAAAGCCTTTTGACGAAATCCTCGCGCATTCCCTCCGGCGAAAGCGAGCCGAGACGGATGCGGCGGCAGCTCTTCCTTCGATCCAATTCCTCAAGAAGGTCGATCAAGCGGTAGCCGTTATCAAAATCCACGCCGTAAGAAGCCGTTTCAATGCCCGTGAGCACCACCTCCGCCGTTCCCTTGGCGGAAAGCGCTTCCACCTCCGCGATCACGTCCTCGGGGCGCTTCGAGCGCACGCGGCCGCGCGCACCGGGGATCGCGCAGTAGCTGCAGCGGCATTCGCATCCATCCTCGATCTTGACGTAAGCTCTCGTTCGCGGCGCGCGGGTAATGCACATCGGCTCAAAGGGTGCTTCTTCGATGTTTGTATTCAAAATGTAAGGTTTTGTTTGCTTATTATCAATTAACTCCCGCGCAATACGGGGCAAAGACATTTTATCATGGTTGCCGATCACGGCGCTGACGCCCTCGATCGCCGCCACCTCCGCGGGCGAGGTCTGACTGTAACAGCCGCTGACCATCACGATCGCCGCAGGATTTTTCTTTATGGCACGGCGAATGACCTGGCGGGACTTGCGATCGCTCTCCGCCGTCACGGTGCAGGTGTTCACAAGGTAAACGTCGCAGACCTCGGTGAAGGGGCGAAGCACGAAGCCCTCTTTTTCAAAGGCTTCCCCGATCGCCTCGCACTCATACTGCGAAACCTTACACCCCAGCGGCAGAATGCCGACCGAATAGGGCGTGTCACGCATTTTCGTAAACCGAGGGGGAAAGCACGCCGATGTAAGGCAGCGCGCGGTATCTTTCGGCATAATCCAATCCGTAGCCGACCACGAACTCATCGGGGATCTCCTTGCCGCGGTAATCCGGGGCGAATTCCACCTTGCGGCGGCTGGGCTTGTCCAGCAGCGTGCAGGTACGCACGCTCTTTGCGCCCTTCAAAAGCAGATAGTCCACGAGATAAGAAAGCGTGTTTCCGCTATCGATAATATCCTCAATGATGAGAAGGTCGCATTCGGCAATATCGGGGCGAAGCAGGTCGAGATGGATATTCACGTTGCCCGAGGTAGCCGTGCCCGCACCGTAGGAGGAGACCTTCATGCAGTCGATCTCGCAGGGCACCGTCAGCTTCTTCATCAGATCTCCCATAAAAACGATCGAGCCCTTCAGAATGCAAACGAGAACGAGGCGCTCGCTGTTCTTATAATCGCAGTCGATCTCGGCCGCAAGGCGCGTAACGATACGGTCCAGCTCCTCTTCTCCGATGAGAATTCTTTCTACGTCTTTGTTCATCTCTGTGTCGCTCCTTTAATGATTCTACACATAGAAATATTTTAACAGATACGGATTTAAAAGTCAATAGATTCTTTCTCTTTTCAATATATTTTATATATTTTCTCTAGTGAAGGATTTATTTTTAAAAAAGGCTTGACTTTTTTCTCTGTATGGTGTATAATACATGTGGCTTTTGTGTGGATACGCAAAAAAATCGCGGGGGCCGGAAATCCCGCGGTAATAAAAAACAAGGAGGTGCTACTCGTGAAAAGAACCTATCAGCCCAAGAAAAGACAGAGAAACAAGGAGCATGGCTTCAGAAAAAGAATGGCTACCGCAAACGGCAGAAAAGTTCTCAAGAGAAGACGCGCCAAGGGAAGAGCTCGTCTTACCTATTGATTGAGTCACGCAGTGTGACGTACAAAACCTCCGATAAAAGGCTCTTTTAAAGTTGCGACTTTTATCGGGGTTTTTGTTTCCCCGGATTTTTACAAGGCAAGGGGCTATTTTCGCCGCGTGAGATTGGAGTTAAAAATGAAATTTCGTGCCATCTGTGAAAATCATTTATATCAAAAAGCGTATGCCAAGGGAAAGCGGGCAGTGACACCTGCCGTGGCGGTATATATTCTTCCGGACTATGCCGCAAAGCGATTGGCCAAGGAAAATCCCATGAAAAAGACGGTGAACCGCATCGGGCTCACGGTTTCGACAAAGCTCGGAGGCGCTACCGTGCGTAGCCGCGTTCGCCGCATTTTGCGCGAGGGACTTCGCGCCGTGGAAAAAAAGCAGCCCTTGAGGGTCGGCTTTCTTATCGTGATCGCGGCAAGAAGCGCCGCGGTGAATATGAAAAGCACCGAGATCGAAGCGCATCTTTCTTCCGCCTTTGCCACGCTCAATATGTTCCGGCCGTTATGAAGCACGTAATGATATGGCTCGTCGGCCTCTACCGAAAGTATATCTCTCCTCTGAAACCGCCTTGCTGCAGGTTTACGCCAACCTGCTCTGCCTATGCGATCGAAGCATTTCAAAAACGAGGTTTTTTCGTCGGATTCATTCTGACCGTTTGGCGCATTCTGCGCTGCAATCCCTTCTCCAAGGGTGGGTACGATCCCGTGCCCGAAAAGGGTCTTAGAAATCGCGACACAAGCAAGATAAAAGAGGAAGATAATAAGAAAAACGAGGATGAAACGCCGTCGGATACCGACCGCCTTCATTCCGACGAAGAAAAGAGAAATTAAAAATGAATTGGCTCTATAATATTTTCGGAACGATCTTATCCTTCTTTAACCAGATCACGGGCAGCTACGCGCTTGCGCTGGTGCTTTACGCCCTTGTATTCAAGATCGTGTTCCTTCCCTTCTCTATTAAGACGCAAAAAAATCAGATCGCCATGGCGAAGCTTCGCCCGAAGCTTGCCAAGATCGAAAAGAAATATGCAGGCCGCACCGACCGCGCGACCCTGCAGAAAAAGCAGCAGGAGATCATGGAGATGCAGCAGAAGGAGGGATATAATCCCCTCTCCGGCTGCCTTCCCCTTCTTCTCCAGCTTCCCCTCATCATTTTCCTTTACAACGTGATCAGGCGCCCCCTTTCCTTCATCTGCAAGCTGAGCGAAACGCAGATCAAGGACATCGGTGCCGCGATCGGACAGGAGATCAACCTCAAGGATCAGATCCCCTACATCAATTCTATCAAAAACGCCACGGGTGACGCGGCGGAAAAGATCGCCGAGATCATGGGCGATGCAAAGCTGCCGAGCTTTGATCTTTTCGGCGTGAATCTTGCTGACGTTCCCTCCTTCCAGTCCTTCAGCCTTCTTCTGCTGATTCCTGTGCTTGCCGCCGCATCCCAGTGGCTGACGATGTGGCTCACCCGCAAGTGGCAGGGCGCGCCGCCCACCGCAGGCGATGCACAGTCGCAGATGTCCATGCGTATGATGGACGTTATGATGCCGCTGATGACCGTTTGGTTCTGCTTCATGATGCCCGGTATGCTGGGTCTTTACTGGATCTATCAGTCCGTTTTCTCGATCTTACAGCAGTACATTCTTTCCAAGGCGATGCCTCTGCCGAAGTACACCGATGCGGAGATCCGCGAAATGGAAAAGGCCGAGCGCGAAAAGGCAAAGGCACAGAGAGCGGCTATGCAGAGCCAGCCCAAGGTAAAATCGCTTCATTATATTGATGATGACGATTACGACTCGCTTCCCGAGGTTAAGAAGCAGACCTCCGAAAAGAAAGGCGTGGCGGGCCTTTCCGCATCGGAGATCAAGGATGACAAAGACAAGAAATAAAGAGGACGACCAAAATGATTAAAGAAATTATTGCAAGCGGCAAGGACGTTGCCGAAGCGAAAGAAAACGCCAGAGCGCTTCTCGGAGCAGGCGAGCTGGACGACGTACAGTTTGAAATTATCCACGCAGGAAGCAAAGGTATCTTCGGTATCATCGGCGTGAAGGCCGCACAGGTAAGAGCCTTCATCGAGCTTCCCGACGCGCAGGAGAAGAAGCCCCGCCCCGAAAGACACCGCGACCGCGGCCAAAGAAACCACGGCAAGGGCGGCGAAAAGTCTGCACAGCACAACAGACCCGAAAGAAAAGAGACCAAGCCTGCCGCTCCCAAAAAGGAGAAGGAAAGCAAGCCGAAGAGCGTTGTGATCCCCGAAAACGAGCTGAAGCTCACGCCCCGCACCGTTGAGGACGGCGAGGATATGTCCTACGAATTTATCAAGACCCTGATCGCAAACCTCGGTCTTAACGCTTCCATCGAGCTCTACTCCTGCGAGGATGGCACCCGCCGCGTGAACATCTCGGGCGAGGATGCATCCGCCCTGATCGGCCACCACGGCGATACGCTGGATGCGCTTCAGTACCTTGCAAACCTTGCAAGCGCACAGAAGAACGCAAAGGGCGAAAAGGACAAGAGTCGCGTGACCATCGATATCGAGGGTTACAGAGCAAAGAGAGAGGAGACCCTTCGCGCTCTCGCAAGAAGAATGGCCGCAAAGGCAATTCGCAACAACAGAAGCGTGATGCTCGAGCCCATGAGCGCTTACGAGAGAAGGATCATTCACTCCGAGGTGCAGGGCATTGAGGGCGTTTGTACCAACTCGATCGGCTCGGATAACAACCGCAAGATCGTGATCTACCTCACCGACAAGAAGCCCAAGGAGCTTTTTGAAAAGGAAGAGGAAGTGAGCGATACCGCGCTTCCCGAGCTTGCCGAGGAAAACGGCACCGAAAAGAACTCTCTTTCCGGCTTGACGCTGGATGACGGCGAGACCGTGATCGAGGCAGACGGCATTGCTCTGCGCGGCACGACCCAGCTCTGCGACGAATGCAGCACCTGCGAAAACGTTTGTGCAGACGCCGCAAAGTCCGAAAACGAAAATGCATAAGATGGGTAGCTATTCTACCATCGCCGCTATATCGACCCCACCCGGTAAGGGTGGGGTTGCCGTTATCCGCATCAGCGGGCCGGATGCCTTCGCGGTTGCGGATCGGATGTTCCTTCCGAGAAACGGACAGCCGCTTTCCGCGGCGCGGGCGCGCATGCAGATCTTCGGCGATATCCTTTTGGACGGCGAACCGATCGACGACGGGCTTGCCGCGCGCTTTGTCGCCCCGTATTCCTACACGGGCGAGGACACCGTGGAGATCAGCTGCCACGGTGGCTTTTTGATTACAAAAATGGTGCTTTCCGCAGCGTTTGCCGCGGGGGCAGAGCCTGCCGCGGCAGGCGAATTCACGCGCCGTGCATTTCTAAACGGCAAGCTTTCGCTGACCGATGCGGAGGCGATCGGCAATCTCTTGGAGGCAAGCTCTGCCGCCGCCGTGAAGCTTGCATCCGCAAAATCGCGCGACAAGCTTTCTGCCGCGATGGACGGCATCCGTGCGGATGCGGTTTCGCTGATGGGCTCGCTTTTTGCAAGGATCGATTACCCCGACGAGGATCTCGGGGACTTCTCGGATGCGGAAAGCATTTCCCTTCTCCGCTCGCTTCTCGGCAGACTGGACGCGCTGATCGAAAGCTACCGCACCGGCCGCGCCGTCAACGAGGGCATCGCCACCGTGATCTGCGGCAAGCCCAATGCGGGAAAAAGCACGCTCTATAACCTTCTTCTCGGCGAAGATGCCGCCATCGTGACCGATATTGCGGGCACGACGCGGGACGTCCTTGAGCGCACCGTGCCGCTCGGGCAGGTGCTCTTGCGCCTTTCCGACACGGCGGGCATCCGCGAAACCGCCGATCCCGTGGAGCGCATCGGCGTTGAAAAAACGCAGGCGCGCATGAAAGAGGCGGAGCTCGTGCTCGCTGTGTTTGATACCGCGCGCCCGCTGACCGAGGAGGATACGGCGCTTCTCGACACCTTGGATACGCTTTCGGCAAGCAAGATCGCCATACTCAATAAATCCGATCTCCCCCCTGCATGGGATGCATCCGAGATCGAAAAAAGAATACCGCGCACGCTCTCGCTTTCCGCAAAAGGCGGTGACGGCGCAAGCCTTCGCAAAGAGGTGGAGGCACTCTTCACAAACGGAGATCTCACCGTCGGCGAGGATGCGATCGTTTCCTCCGCAAGACAGCACGCAGGGCTTCTCACGGCAAGAGAGCATCTCTCGCTTGCCCTTGACGCCTATCTCTCGGGACTTCCCACGGACGCCGCCGCCTCAGACATCGAGCGCGCGATCGCGGCGCTCGGCGAGCTTTGCGGGAAAAGCGTTTCGGAGGCGATCGTCAGTGACATCTTCTCACGCTTCTGCGTAGGTAAATAAAGGCGAGGACTGCTTATGGAAACGAAAAGATTTCAAAAAAACGATGCGGGCTTTATCTGCAAAAGCTGCGGCAAGGAGGTTTTGCCTCTCGGCTACACCTCGCGCAACCACTGCCCGTTTTGCCTTTGCTCCCTGCACGTGGATATCCTTCCCGGCGACCGCCAAAATCCTTGCGGCGGCATTCTGCGCCCCTATCACGCAGATCCCGATCCAAAGCGCGGCTATATCATCTACCACCGCTGTGAAAAATGCGGTGCCGAGGTCCGAAACAAGGCGGCACACGAGGCAAAGGTCCAGCCCGACGATATGGATCTGATCATCAAGCTGACCGCCTCGGCAATTTAGCACCGTGCGGCAACAAACGAGTGAAAAAGAAAAAGCGCATAGTTAAAACGTAAAAGTTTTTCGCACAAGAAAAAGCAAAAACTTCTATACACCAAAAAAAGAAAAGCCTCGCATTTTATCCAAAATGCGAGGCTTTTTGCTAATTATTGTTTGCAAAAAACGGAATTAATGCAGAAGCATATAGAACAAAATGACCGAGAGCGCGATCATGAAAATAGCGCACACCAAGATCACGCCCGTGGATCTTGTGAAGCGGAATTCCTCAGCAAGCGTCTTGCCGGTCGCCTTTTCCTTGGAGAGCAGACCTGCACGTTTCATGGCGATCTTGATCGGCTTATAGATCAAAAGCGTGATCGCGGCGTTGAGAAGCCCCTTGGCAAGATTAAAGGGCAGAAGCACCGAGGGGATCAGCTTCGCAACCGCTGCCACCGAGCCGCCCGTCATATAATACGGCGTGATCAAAAGGTTGGCACCCATCATCACCGCCACCATGGCAATGACAGCCGCCAGCATGCTGACGATCGCGCCGTTCAGGGTGCGCCACTTGCGGTACACGAGCGAAGCGACGGTGGAAAGCGCGGCAGAGGAAAGAAAGTTCATCAAAAATCCGTACAGGCCCGTACCGCTGATATTGGTGATCAGCTCAAGAAGCGCGGTGAGCAAAGCGACGATCGGCGCGGCGATCGGCCCGTAAATAAATGCAGAGGTACAGATGATCGCATCCTTCACGTCAAAGGTGAGGAACATCACGGGAAAACGAATAACCAAGGAAAGCACGAAGGCAAGCGCGGAAAAGACGGCCACGCCAACCACGGTGCGCGTATCGATCTTGATATTTTTCTTATGCATAATAAAAACCTCTATATACTGAAGTTATATGTAAATTTCACGGAAAATGACACGGAATTTCATGAAAACAGATTTCAAAATCAAAAAACAAAAAAAGCCGAGGACGGACCTCGGGCAGCTTTACCAATTCACACGGAAAAAGGTATTTCTTTTCTCATCCGGACTTTCGCGCAATCGCAGCACCGTATCCAAAGCCAAAAAAGCGCTTCAAAATACGAAGCAAAATCAAATTGCACTTTACCGTCGGTGGAAGAATTGCACTTCCTCATGAGGGAAAGCTCCCTCTCGCAGACTTCAGCGCAGGCGCGCTTTCACTGCCGGTATGGAATTTCACCATGCCCCAAAGAAATCCGATATATGAAATTCAAAGAAAAGGCGAGCGGTGCAAAGATTGCACGCGCACAAAGAGGGGCGGCACGCCATAGCGGAAAACGCAAAGATAGGAAAACGCAAGGAAAGCGAAAGCCCTTCTTCTGCGATCACGGCGGGCAACCCTTGGAAAAATCAAAAAGGTTAGATGGTATAAAGCTTTTAAATGGCTGCCTCGAAAAATCGAGGCAGCCATTTTTTATGGGTAGTTTAAACCGAAGAATCGGATTTAAATTACTCGTTGATCTCAGCTACAACGCCCGAACCAACGGTACGGCCACCCTCACGGATAGCGAAGCGAAGACCCTTCTCGCAAGCGATGGGGGAGATCAGCTCAACGTTCATGTTAACGTTGTCGCCGGGACGGCACATCTCAACGTCAGCAGGAAGGTTGATAACGCCGGTAACGTCGGTGGTTCTGAAGTAGAACTGAGGACGGTAGCCGGTGAAGAAGGGCTTGGAACGGCCGCCTTCCTTCTCGGTAAGAACGTAAACCTGGCCAAGGAACTTGGTGTGAGGCTGGATGGAACCGGGCTTTGCAAGAACCTGACCTCTTTCGATCTCGTTCTTCTGGATACCACGGAGCAGAAGACCTACGTTATCGCCGGCTTCAGCGGTGTCCATGAGCTTATGGAACATCTCGATACCGGTTACAACGGTCTGCTTCTTCTCTTCGGAGAGACCAACGATTTCAACAACGTCAGCCATCTTAATGGTACCTCTCTCTACACGACCGGTAGCAACGGTACCACGGCCGGAGATGGAGAATACGTCCTCGACGGGCATAAGGAAGGGCAGGTCAGCCTTTCTGTCGGGAGTAGGAATATAGGAGTCAACTGCATCCATAAGCTCCTTGATGCAAGCGAACTCGGGAGCATCAAGGCCGTTGGTGGAGTTAAGAGCCTCACGAGCGGAGCCGCGGATGATCGGA
>JAFVQL010000035.1 GCA_017504785.1 Clostridia bacterium
ATTATAACACATCTTTTTCCAAAAATCAAGCCTTTTTGCTACTCTACCCATGGTAGAACGGTGTAGTCCGCCGTTAGAAACGCACTTCGAGCGCGCGTAGAGCATAAGCCTCGAAGGTGTGGAGCGCAGAATCGATTGCGTAGGGTGACTTTTTCAAAAAAACGGTGTATACTGTAACTACTTGAAAAAACGCCGATGAAGGGAGAAACGGCACAATGAAAAAACTTATCATATACGGCGATTCGATCATGCGCGGAATTACCTATTCCGAGCAAATGGGAAGACACAAGCTCTGCAAGGGCTACGATTTAAAGAGCATCACCGAGGTGGGCTATGAAATAAAGAACCGCGCACGCATGGGAGCCACCATCGTTCGCGGTATGGATATTCTCGAGAGCACGCTGGACGACTGCGGCGCGGGTGCCGTGGTTCTTTTTGAATTCGGCGGCAATGACTGCGATCACGACTGGAACGCGGTCTCCGAAAGCCCCACCGAAAAGCACCTTCCTCACATTGACGAGGATACCTTCGTTTCCTACTACAAGGCGGCCATCGCCAAAGCAAGAGCCGCAGGCGCCACCGTTGTGATGACGAACATGATCCCGATCGATGCGGACAGATATATGCAAACGATCAGCAGATCCAACTCCTATGAGAACATTCTTTCATGGCTTGGCGACGCATCGATGCTCTACCGCTTCCAAGAGCACTACAACCGCATCGTTGAAAGACTTGCGATCGAGGTGGGATGTCCGATGATCGATCTGCGCGGCGAATTTTTGCTCTCGCACGATTATAAGGCACTGATCTCTGCCGACGGCATTCATCCGACCGAGGCGGGGCACGATCTGATCGAGCAAACGCTCAAGGATTTTCTTTTAAATCAGGAAAGAGCGAACCGCTCCGCCATAGGTGCATAAGATAATATAAGGAATAATTCCACAAAAACGGGGAAAGATGTGAAAAAGCAGCTTTCCCCGTTTCTTTTTTATCTATTTTGCAAAGGAGAACACATGAAGATTCCAAAAACCAAGGAGCTTTTCGATCTTTCCCACACGGCGGCGCGCACCTTTTTTGAGACGGCGCTCTACCCGCACGAGCTTCTCGCGTGTATCCCCGAGATCGTTCGCGAGATCGCGAGCGCACGCGCGGACGAATACGAAGAGATCGCCCCCTCGGTCTTTATCGCGAGAGACGCCACCGTTTCCCCTCTCGCGACCGTGGAAGGACCGACAGTGATCGGCCACCGCACCGAGGTGCGCCCCGGCGCTTTTATCCGCGGCTCGGCCGTGATCGGTGACGGCTGTGTTATCGGAAACAGCACGGAGATCAAGAACGCGATCCTTTTTGACGGCGCGCAGGTGCCGCACTACAACTACGTGGGTGACAGTATTCTCGGTTACCGCGCCCACATGGGCGCAGGCTCGATCTGCTCTAACTATCGTGCAGACCACGCCGCCGTGACACTACGCGCGGACGACGAGAAAATAGAAAGCGGAAGGCGCAAGCTCGGCGCGATCATCGGTGATCTTTGCGAGGTGGGATGCGGCGCAGTCCTCTGCCCCGGCACGATCCTTGGCAGAGAGAGCAACGTATATCCGCTCTCCTTAGTGAGAGGAACCGTTCCCTCGGCTTCCATTCACAAAAATACTGGAGAAATCACGGAAAAAAGAAAATAATTGTTTACATTAAGGAGAATTTATGCACAGATTATTCGGAACAGACGGCGTGCGCGGCATCGCAAACGAGGCATTGAGCTGTGAAAGAGCAACGCAGATCGGGCGCGCGCTCGGCACAGTCCTTTCTTCTAGGCACAAGTATCGTCCCAAGGTGCTGATCGGCATGGATACGCGTCTCTCCTCCCCCATGCTCGCCTCTGCGATTGCGGCGGGACTTTGCTCGGCGGGAAGCGACGTTATCGGACTGGGCGTTGTGCCGACGCCTGCCGTGGCATACCTTGTCGGGAAATATCAGGCAAAGGCGGGCGTGATGATCTCCGCCTCGCATAACCCCTTCCCCTACAACGGCATCAAGATCTTCGGTGACACGGGCTACAAGCTTTCCGACGAGCTGGAGGAGCTGATCGAATCGATCGTTCTGGATAACACGCCCCCCTGCCGCCCCGCAGAGGCGGATCACATCGGGCACTACGAAACCAAAAGCAACGCCTTGCAGGATTATCTTTCCCATGTGAAAGCAACGACGAATACCTCACTTTCGGGCATGCGCCTCGTGATCGACTGCGCCAACGGCGCGGCAAGTGCCACGGCGCGCGCGCTTTTTGAGGGGCTCGGTGCGGAATGCACGCTTCTCTCGGATGCCCCGGACGGAAAAAACATCAACGACCAATGCGGCTCTACTAACATGAAGGCGCTCTCCGCCTGCGTTGTGAAAACGGGTGCGGCCGTAGGCCTCGCCTTTGACGGGGATGCCGACCGCTTTTTGGCGGTGGATGAAAAGGGCAACGAGGTGGACGGTGATTTTATTATGGCGATCCTTGCCCGCCACCTGAAGGCAAGCGGCCGCCTCAAGGGCAACACTGTGGTCGGAACGGTGATGACGAATTACGGCTTCACAAAATTCTGCGAGCGCGAGGACATTCGCTATATTGCCGCCAAGGTGGGTGATCGCTACGTGCTGGAAATGCTGAATCAAGAAGGGTACGTTTTCGGCGGTGAGCAATCGGGACACATTATTTTCAGAGAATTTGCCACCACGGGTGACGGCCAGCTTACCGCCGTGCAGCTTCTCTCTTATATGAAGGAATCGGGACGGCCGCTCAGCGAGCTTCGGCGCGTGATGCAGAAATACCCGCAATGCACCGTGAACGTCGATGCCGATCCGAGCGATAAGATCAACTTTTTCACCGATGAGGAGATCGGGCGCATCCTTCGGGATGCGGAGAAAGAGATCGGTGACAGCGGGCGCATCGTGGTGCGGCCGTCCGGTACAGAGCCGGTCATCCGCGTGATGGTGGAGAGCGAAAGCGAGGAGCAGACCGAGCGCATAGCAAAAAGCACCGCCAAGGCGATCGAAAAAAGGCTTGCGGAATACCGATAAAAAGCAATTCAAAAGAGATCGTTTCATTTAGGCGCAACCAGAAAAACGACAAATTTCGACAGAAATTTGTCGTTTTTCAGTTATATTCGCCTTGCGGCGAGTGATATGCGTAAACGCGTGATATTTGCTTCGCAAGTGATATGCGCTTCGCGCGCTGAAGATTACAAGGCGAATATAA
>JAFVQL010000036.1 GCA_017504785.1 Clostridia bacterium
CAAATAAAGAAGATACGATTAGAAGCCAAGCAAGATAATCTGAAAAGAAAATGTGAATTACGTTATTGTATTTTTTGTTCATAGATTAATTACCCTCCATTCGTAAAATTCTTATTCTCAACTGATGTTTAGTGTGTTTTCTTTTATGCGTAGAAATAAACCCGCGCCTATATTATAACACAAAAACCGCAGAAAATCAATCTGCGGTTTCTGCTTTTTCTGGCGGTAGGTAAAACTGTCCTTTAGGGTACAGCTCTATTGAACCTCCGATTTTTGTTCGAGTGAAAAAATTGTAATATTTAAATTTTAAAGCTTAAAATTCTTCTTCGTCCAGACAAAGCTTCGCTTCTTCCTTCAAAACACCCATATAATAGAAGGTATAGATAATGAAGGGAATTGCGATCACGGTCATGATCAAGGGCCAGAATTCCCATTGATGGGAATACGTGCCGACTGATGCGGCGCTGGACGGAATGAAGATGACCTGTCCTTGCAGGTACACGTATATACTGCGGCAGATCACGCTGAGAGCCGCGAGAATGAAAAACGCAAGATTCATGTTAAAAAGCGTTTTTTTGTATCGAGTTTCTTTCTTTTCGCCGCTGTCTTTCGTACCGAATGCGCCCTTGACCGTGCGGTTCAGCGCAATCAAAATACACACAAGAAAGGCGGTAAAAAGAATTGCGGTCAGCACGGAAACGAGCACGCAGGGCTGATATGCGCGGATGGCTTCCTCGTCCTTTAAAAGGCGGTGATAGCCGTAGTTTGCATCAAATTCCTTGATAAGGATGGAGAGTAGCGCCGAAGATGTGAGTGAAAGTGCGCCGAAAATGCGGGTAAGGCCGCGCAGCGGCTTTTCGATGCGGATCCATACTGCGCCGAGCAGCAAGAAGAGCGCAAAGCAGAAAAGCGGCATAAAGTTCATAGAGAAAAGAGAAGCGATCGCAATGAGCGTGAAACCCAGCACGTAGGCAGAGCAAAGCTCGTGCTTTTCTTTCTTTGCGATGAGCGTATCGCCCGCCAAAGCGAGAAGCGAATTTAAAAATTTGCCTTCCTTCTGTACCGCTTTCATATAGGCGCGCGCCATTACAAGCCAGTAGATTCCGATGGCAAGCGTGATCGTTGCGATCAAAAGCAATGCATAAGGATAAAGCTTTGAAAGCGACATTTGCCCGGAAAGATCACCCACGTATTCCTGCTTTCTCGTGAGCAGAAGAAGCTCGGGAAGAAAGGAAGCAAAGCCCTTGACGAAGAGGAAGAGCAGCGATGCATTCCGCAAGGCTTCGGGGGTGTGTCTGCGCTCGGAAAGCGTGCCCGATGCGGCATTTTCTTTCGCGCTTTTCTTCGTGCGGAAGGGGGAGATCAGCGCCGTAGCATCGGTGCGCTGACCAAGATAAAACAGTCCCTCCGACAGGTGGAAAATAAAGGCGTAACCGAGGATCAACTCTAAAAAGGTAAAAACGATCGCAAAGGTGGGAATGAGATTTTTGTCCGAGATATTATTGGAATTGACGCTCACTATGATAAAGGAAGCGGGGATCTTGAAAAGGCAAAGGATCGCAAGCTTTTTGCAAGTGTCCTTCGCTTGCTCAAAATGCGGTGCCAGACCTGCCGCCTCGGAAATCACAGAGAAAATCAAAAAATATGCAATAAAATCGGGCAGAATATCAACAATATGAATATTGGGATTGACAAGAAGAAGCAAAGCTGTAAAGATCTTGAGATAATAATTTTTCTTTTTTTTCATAGCGTTATCTTTTTTTCTTCTTTTTTTTGTTTTGGTTTTTCTTTCGCATCTCTTCGATGCGTGCTTCAATTTCCGCTTTTTGCTTTTCTTCCTTCCTTGCGCGATAGTCGTTGATAAACCGAAAGCGTGAGGGGCGCTCCTTCATATCCGCATCGGAGGGAAGGCAGATGCGCGCATAGCATTTGTAGATGAAGATCGCCATACCGAGCGTGTAGATCAGCGCGCCGATCAAAAGCACGAAGCGCACAGAAAGAAGCGTGCCGGGATCGACACTCGAAAAGAGCGGATCAATGCCGAGAAGTGCCTGCAGCAGATGGATGAGGGGAGAGAGCGGCATGAGCATCATGGCGCGGCTCTCCATTTTCTTTAAGCCCACCTCGGCGGTGATCTCCTTTAAGCCGAGCAAAAGACAGACGTGCATGGGGCAGAGTGCCGCCATGCGTAAGGCCTCCGCCGTCACCGTAAGCGCAGGGGGAAGCGAGGGAAAAAAGGATGCCGAGATCTTTAAAATAAATTCCAAAAGACCGATCGCGGCAAAGGGGATCGTTGAAAAAAATGCGTATCGAAAGCCCTTGTTCCATCTCCTAAGTTTTTCGAGCGCGTAAAGGATCAGCACGCCCGCAAGCAGATCGGTGTAACCGAAAAAGGATAAATTCAGAAGGAAGATATATCCGATAAAGAGAATTCCAAATCCCATAGAGATCTCCTTATGCTTCGGTGCTATTCCGTCCGCAGCACTTCTTGTATTTCAGGCCGCTGCCGCAGGGGCAGGGATCGTTTCTGCCGACCTTTGAGGATTTTGCGGGCGCGCGCTTCACGCTCTTTCCGTCGCCGAAGCCTTCAACGAGGGGTGTTGCCACCTGCACGCGCTCCACCTTCTGTACCTTGGGAATCACCGAAAGAACCTTTCTCACGGTATCTTCCTTAATATCGTCGATCATGGTATCGAAGAGATCCGCGCCCTGAATGCGGTACATGGCAACGGGATCGCGCTGTGCATAGGAGTTGAGGCCGATGTATTCCTTAAGCTCCTCCATATTGTCGAGATGCTCCATCCACTTTTTGTCCACGTTTTCGAGCAGGATCACCTTCTCGATCTCGCGCATAGCATCGGGGCGCATTCCCTCGACGTTTCCGAAAAGCGTGTCCTTGGTTTCGTAGATCTCGATGGCCTTTTCGGAAAGTCTTTCGCAAAGGGAGTCCTTATCCAGTGCATCGAGCTCTTCCTTGGAGTAATTAAAGTTATCTCCATCCGTCAGAAGGCCCATATAGTGGTTGCGGAATTCATCAAACTTCCAGTGCTCCTTTTCCTCGGTGCCGAAGCAGAATTCGCAGGTCTCCTTCACGGAGGTAAGGATCATATTCTTAATGGTTTCGCGAATGTCGTCACTGCAAAGCACGTCACCTCTCTGCTTATAAATGATGCTTCTTTGCTGGTTCATGACGTCATCGTAGGTCAAAACGTTCTTTCTGCGCGCAAAGTTCATAGATTCGATCTTTCTTTGCGCTCTCTCGATCGAGCCGGAAAGGATGCGGGCATCGATCGGCATATCCTCTGCAAGTCCGAGTCTTTCGGTGATTCCCATCAGTCGGTCAGAGCCGAAAAGACGCATCAGATCGTCCTCAAGCGAGAGGAAGAAGCGGGAAGCACCCTCGTCGCCCTGTCGTCCGCTTCGTCCGCGAAGCTGGTTGTCGATACGGCGGCTTTCGTGGCGCTCCGTACCGAGGATGAATAAGCCGCCTGCGGCCTTTACCTTCTCGGCCTCGGGTCGGATCTGCTCCTTGTATTTCTTATAAAGCTCGTGGAAAAGTGCTCTCGCCTCCAAAACGGTTTCATCCGTAGTTACGCCCGTACCGACGGCATCGGCGATCACCTTGTCCTCGTATCCGCGCTTTCTAAGGTCTGCCTTCGCCATATATTCGGGGTTACCGCCGAGCATAATATCCGTACCGCGTCCCGCCATGTTGGTGGAAATGGTAACGGCGCCGAAGCGTCCCGCCTGTGCAACGATGTCGGCCTCTTTTTCATGCTGCTTTGCATTCAGGACGTTGTGGGGAATACCCGCGCGCTTCAAAATGGCGGATAATTCCTCGGATTTATCGATGGAGACCGTACCGACGAGCACGGGCTGTCCCTTCTCGTGGCATTCCTTGATCTGTGCAACGATGGCGCGGATCTTGCCCTGATAGGTGCGGTATACGGCGTCGTTGAGATCCTTGCGGATCATCGGCTTATTGGTCGGCACCTCCACTACGTCGAGCGCGTAAATATCACGGAACTCGTCCTCCTCGGTCAGTGCCGTACCTGTCATGCCCGAAAGCTTGCCGTACATACGGAAGTAGTTCTGGAAGGTAACGGTCGCAAGCGTTCTCGTTTCCTTTTGGATGTTCACCTTTTCCTTGGCTTCCAGTGCCTGGTGAAGCCCATCGTTGAATCTTCTTCCCGGCATCAGTCGTCCCGTGAAGGAATCAACGATGATGACCTGATTGTCCTTTACGATGTAGTCCACGTCGTTTTTCATAACGCCGTGTGCCTTGATCGCGGTATTGATATGGTGATAGAGGGATGCGTTCTCGGGATCGGAAAGGTTTTCAAGGTGGAAATGTTTTTCCGCCTTCGCGATACCGTGCTGGGTGAGCACGGCGGTGTGCGCCTTTTCGTCTACGATGTAATCCTCTGCGTAAACGTCGAGATCCTCCTTCGCATCGATCTCCTTGATCACGTGGCGGCGCAGCGTGCGAACAAAGCTGTCTGCCGCAGCGTAGAGGTCGGTGGATTTCGTTCCCGCGCCGGAAATGATCAGAGGCGTTCTGGCTTCATCGATCAAAATGGAGTCCACCTCGTCCACGATGGCGAAGGCGTGCCCTCTCTGCACCATGCGCTCCTTGTAAACCACCATGTTATCGCGCAGATAGTCGAAGCCGAGCTCGTTGTTCGTTCCGTACGTGATGTCTGCGGCATAGGCGCGGCGCTTTTCGTCGGGGGTCTGGCCGTGAATGATCAGTCCCGTCGTAAGGCCGAGGAAGCCGTAAACCTTGCCCATCTCATCGCTGTCGCGCTTGGCAAGATAGTCGTTGACCGTAACGATATGCACGCCCTTGCCCGTCAGCGCGTTCAAATAGGCGGGAAGCGTAGCCACGAGGGTTTTTCCCTCACCGGTCTTCATCTCCGCGATACGGCCCTGATGAAGCAAAATACCGCCCATGATCTGCACGGTAAAGGGGCGCTTGCCGAGCACGCGCTCTGCCGACTCGCGCACAAGCGCAAAGGCCTCGGGCAAAATATCGTCGAGCGTCTTTCCGTCTGCGAGGTCGCCCTTCAGCTTGTCGGTATATGCGCGAAGCGCCTCGTCGCTCATTGCGGCAAAGGTCGGTGCCAATGCTTCGGTCTGATTTACAAGCGGCATGATGCGCTTGATCTGCTTTTCACTGTATGATTTAAAAAGTCCCATTTGGGCTCTCCTCCACGCGGGCGAACGCCCGCAATAAATTTTATATATTAGTATAGCACATAAAAAAGAAAAATAAAAGGTAAAAATGTAAATATTTAAAATTATTCGCAAAAATCCGCAATTTTCCTTGACCTTTTTGGCTTTCGGTAGTAAAATAGAAGCATACGTACATAAAAGAAACGAAAAAAGGAAACACTTTTTATGAAGCCTATCAATATTGTGCTGTATTGTCCCGAGATCCCCCAAAATACAGGGAATATTTCCCGCACCTGTGCCGTGACCGGCGCGGCGCTCCATATCATCAAGCCGATGGGATTTGAGATCAGCGATCGAACGCTGAAGCGCGCGGGTCTGGATTATTGGGATAAGCTCAGCGTGACCTATTACGAAAGCGCAGATGCGTTCTTTGAGAAAAATAAGGATGCCGAAATCTATTATTTTTCCTCCAAGGGGCATAAGAATTACTGCGACGTCGATTATCCCCGCTCGGTCTTTCTTATGTTCGGCCCGGAAACCAAGGGGTTGCCGGAGGAGCTTCTCAAAGAAAATCTTGAGCGGTGTGTCCGTATTCCCATGCTGCCGACGCTTCGGTGCTTAAATCTTTCCAATGCGGTGGCCGTAGCGGTGTATGAGGTGCTGAGACAAACGGATTTTGCCGATATGGAAACGTTAGGTTCACTTTAAATTCGGTACTGTATTTTTGGCTATTCCATTTTAATGGGGTGGCCTTTTTTATTTGCGAGGAAAAAATATGAAGGTAGTTTTGCTTGGCGGCGATCTGAACGCCTATGCGGTTGCGGTTTCGTTTCACGAGACCTTTGGTGTAAAAAGCACGGTCTTTTGCCGATATCCTTGCGGCATAACGTCCACCTCGCCCATTGTGGATGTAAAAACCGAACCGCGGCTTTTGGATGACGGTATCGGAACCGAGATACTTTTGCGGTATGCGAAAACCGCCTCGGAGAAGCCGTATCTCGTTGCGTGCGGCGATTGGTACGTCAGCTTCTTGGATCGCAACCGCGAAAGGCTTTCGGCGGCTTATAGATTTTTGCTCCCTTCGCACGAGCTGCTTTTGCAGGTGGCGGATAAACGGAGATTTTATGAGCTTCTTGAAAAGGAAGGCTTGCCCTATCCGAAAACCGTGATACTGTCAAAAGAGAATCTAACGCTTTCCGCTTTGCTTTCCGTGGGAGAATATCCCGCCGTTTTGAAGCCGAGCAACAGTGCCATGTATTATGCACGTCCGTTTGAGGGTATGGAAAAGGTGTATTTCCCGCAGACGCCGAAGGAAGCGCTCTCTATCGCGGAAAAAATATTTGCCGCAGGGTACGAGGGCGATCTTTTGTTGCAGAAAAGGATTGGAACGGAGAGCGGCGGCGCGGTGGCAAGAACGCTGACGTTGCTTTGCGATACCGAGGGAAGCGTGCGGCGCGGCGTTCTCGGCGAGGTACTAATAGAGGAAACGGCACCCGGCGCACGCGGAAACTATGCGGCGATCCTCACAAGACCGCCCGATGCTCTCACCTGCCGTCTCATTTCTTTTCTTGAGCGCATCGGCTATACGGGCATCGCGAACATCGATATTCTTTCGGACGAGAGCGGCTCTTATATATTGGAGCTTAACCCAAGACAGGGCAGAAGCTCGGATTATCTTCGCGCCGCGGGCGTAAGCTTGGCGAAATTTTTGGTGAATGCGATCGATCGGCAAAAAATAGCGACCGATCTATCGTCAAGGGTGTGTGTCTGGCATGCGATCCCGCTTTGCTTTTTTGTCAGAAGGCTATCGCCGGAATATAAAAGGCTTGTTGAAAATTTGAAAAAGCACCGCCGCACTACCTATGCGTTTTCGTACAAAGAGGATAGGACCACCCTTGAGAGAAGACTGTACATTCGCGTACATGCCGTGCGGCGTGCCGCGGCGCTATGGAAAGGGAGAAAAAAGCATGAAGCGCATTGGTGCGAATGAATTTGATGCGTGGATAAAAAGGCATTATGCGGATGCAAGGATAAGCGGAGAGCCTTGTGATATAAGGGAAATCGCAAAGCACTCGGATGCGGCAAAAAAGGATACTCTTTTCGTCTGCTTAAAGGGAATCGAGGCGGATGGGCACGATTACGCCCTTGCCGCATATAAAAACGGATGCCGCGCCTTTTTATGCGAGCGCGCCTTGTCCCTGCCGAGAGATGCTTGCACCGTGCTTGTCCGAAGCATTCGCGGCGGTCTTTTTTATCTGCTTTCGGATTTTTATGGGATCTCGGAAGGCGATTTTAGATTTTGTGCGATTACGGGAACCAAGGGAAAAACCACGACGTCCGTAATGCTCACGCATCTTTTGAATAAAGGCGGATACCGTGCCGCTTGCAGTACGACGCTCGGACTTTATGACGGAAAGGAAACGAGGAAAACGGAAAATACGACCTCGGATCTCTTTACCGTCACTTCGTGGCTTGCAGATTTAAAAAGAGAAGGCATACGCTACGTTGTGATCGAGGCTTCCAGCGCGGCACTTTCGGGAGCGCGCCTCTTCGGAATGCATTTTGACGTCGGTGTTTTGACCTCTTTTTCGAACGATCATATAGGGAAGGGCGAGCATAAAACGTTTGCGGAATATCTGTGCGCGAAGCGATCTCTGTTTTCCTCTTACGGAATAAAAACGGCGATCTATAAGCGGGACATGGAAAGGGGCGCTTATATCGTTTCGGACTGCGCGCATACGGTGCCGCTCCCTTCGGATGCCGAAGCGGTTTTGGAGGTCTTTGAGTTAACGGAGGGACAGCGATTTATATACAATGGAAGATCGATATTTTTGCCCTTGCCGGGCGCGCATAACCGAACGAATGCCAGGCTTGCTTTGGCGGCGGCAGCGGCCCTGACGGGAAAGGGAGAAGAATACTTTGAGCCGTATTTTTCGGACGTCTACGTTCCCGGAAGATACGAGCAGTTTATGAAAAACGGCGTTTGCATCGTGATCGATTACGCGCATAACCATGAAAGCTTTTTAGCCGTCGCCGAAACCGCAAAAAACAGGTCTCAAGCAAGGGTGATCGCGGTTTTCGGCTCTGTCGGCGGTCGCGGAGAGGGAAGGCGTGGCGCGCTTGCCGTCGCGGCGGATGCGCTGTTTGATTGCTCCGTTATTACGGCAGATAACCCCGGTCGAGAGGATGCATTTCATATTTGTGCCGAGATCTATGCCGCGTTTCCCGATAAGTCGCATGCGCGTATCGTTGCGGACCGCGCACAAGCCATTCTGTATGCGTTTTCTCTTTGCCGACCGGGGGATATCCTGCTTTTGCTCGGGAAGGGACATGAGGATTTTCAAAGAACCAAAAACGGGTGCGTCCCCTTTTCTGAAAAGGAAATTCTGCTTTCCGCGCCGTAGTCCCGTAATGTAAAAAAATGAAGAATGGCTCTTTTTTAAAATTCAAGCACTTGGAGCAAGGCGAAAAGCGAGGCCATGTCGCTCCCAAAGACACACCGCAAAAAAAGCGCGCGATCGGATCATCCATTTCGCGCGCTTCTTTTTATTTCGCTCTAAAAATCAATATAAATTTTAAAAATCAAGTCTTATCCTTTGGCAGAATTTCTGTCTTTGGTTATAAGATCCGCAAGCCAAAAGAGGTTTTTTGTTGCAAGCTTCAGTGCGCCAACGCCTTCGGTGTCCGCATCCACGTCTTCGCGCTTGCCGGCGCGAAGAATGGTAAAATAGTTTGAGGTGGCGATCGGCATCTCGTTGAAGGCGAAGAATTTTTCCATCTCGCAAAGCGTTCCGATATGCCCGGCGCGCCGCCCGATCGCAACGGCGAAGGCGGGCTTTTTTCTCAAAAGATCTCCCGAAGAGCGAAGGAGCCTTCCCATCACGGATTTTGCCGTTGCACTTGCACCGCCGTAGTGCACCGGACTTGCAAAGATAAATGCATCCGCCGTCTTGCATAATGGGCGCAGCTCGTTGACGGCGTCTTGATAAAAGCATCCGTCGCCGTGCTTGCAAAGTCCGCAGGCAATGCATGAAAAGGTAGGTCCGCTTTTGCAGAAAAATATTTCGCTTTCACCGCCAAGGCGGTTCCATTCCTCGGCTGCGATGGAAAGTGCGCGATCGGTGGCGCCCTCTGCATGCGGGCTCGTATTGATTAACAATAGCTTCATTGTGATCACACCCGATTGTTATTTATTCGTGATATTTTTTAAACTTCTTGACTTTTTTTGAAAACTGTAATATAATATTCCATGTATATTATATGTGATAATTCGTTTTGTGATTACAGTTTGGAGGTAGGTTATAAATGACAAGAATAGATATTTTTTCCGGCTTTCTCGGCGCGGGTAAAACCACTTTGATCAAAAAGCTTCTGAAGGAAGCGTATGCGGGCGAGCAGGTCGTTTTGATTGAAAACGAATTCGGAGAGATCGGTATTGACGGCGGCTTTTTGCAGGAAGCGGGCATCAATATCACGGAGATGAATTCCGGATGCATTTGTTGCTCTCTTGTCGGCGATTTCACTAAAGCGCTCGGCGAGGTTTTGAAGCAGTATCATCCCGATCGCGTATTGATCGAGCCCTCGGGTGTCGGTAAGCTTTCGGACGTTGTGAAGGCGGTTTCTTCCGTCCTTTCCGATGAGGTGGTTCTCGGATGCCTTTGCGCGGTTGCCGATGCGGGCAAGTGCAAGATGTACGCCAAGAATTTTGGCGAGTTTTATATGGATCAGATTCGCACCGCAACCTCGATCGTGCTTTCTCATACGAGCGGGGCATCCGATAAGAAGATCGCGGATGCGGTAAATCTTCTGCGTGAAAGCAACGCTACGGCAACGATCGTAACCACGCCTTGGGAGCTTCTTGACGGCAAGGCAATTCTCGAAACCATGGAGCATAAGGATACCTTGGATGCCGCGCTTTCTGCATTAAAGGAAGAGCATCACCATCATCACCACGAGCATGACGAAGAGTGCGGCTGCGGCCATCACCACCACGATCATGACGAAGAGTGCGGCTGCGACCATCACCACCACGAGCATGACGAGGAGTGCGGCTGCGGCCATCACCACCACGATCATGACGAAGAGTGCGGCTGCGGCCATCATCACCACGAGCATGACGAGGAGTGCGGCTGCGGCCATCATCACCACGATCATGACGAGGAGTGCGGCTGCGGCCATCACCACCACGAGCATGACGAAGAGTGCGAGTGTGGCTGTCACGGCCATCATCACCACCACGCGGATGAAGTGTTCCAAAGCTGGGGCAAGGAAACTACGCATAAATATACGAAGGACGGCTTGGAAGCGATTTTGGAAACGCTTTCCGAGGATCCTTCCTACGGCATGGTTTTGCGCGCGAAGGGAATCGTTCCCGCAGAGGATGGCACTTGGTTGCATTTTGATTACGTGCCCGGAGAGCCTGACGTCAGAATTGGCGGCGCGGGCGTGATCGGTCGCCTTTGCGTGATCGGCGCAGGAATTGACGAAGCAAAGCTTGCCGTTCTTTTCGGCCTTGACGATTGATTGAATTAACGAAGGAAAAAACGATGGAAATTCCCGTATATCTGTTTACCGGTTTTTTGGAAGCCGGAAAAACGAAATTTATTATCGAAACTCTGCACGATCCGAATTTCAATGACGGAAAGCGCCCTTATCTTCTGATCGCTTGCGAGGAGGGCGAGGAGGAATACGATCCCGACGTCCTTCCGCCCAACGTGAAGCTTGCAACCTTTGACGAGGAGCAGGCGTTAACGCCGGATCGCATCTCGGCTATGCAAAAGCGCGCGGGCGCAGAGATCGTCGTAGTGGAATACAACGGCATGTGGTCGCTCGACAGCATTTATAACGCGCTTCCCGAAAACTTTAAGGTTTTTCAGGAGATCTTTATTGCCGATGCCACCACGATACTGAATTACAATGCCAATATGCGCCAACAAACGGTGGACAAGCTCACGAGTGCCGAAATGGTAGTTTTTAACCGTTACAGCGATGCGGTGGACAAAATGGCATTGCATAAGCTGGTGCGCGGAATCAGCCGCCGTGCCTCTATCTGCTATGAGGATCTTGGCGGCGAGATCTCATTTGATGATATCGAGGATCCCTTGCCTTACGATCTTTCGGCCGCCGTGGTCGAGATCAAGGACGAGGATTTTGCGATCTTCTATCGGGATATGACGGAAGAGCCGGAAAAGTATTTTGGAAAAACCTTTGCATTCAAGGGCATCGTGGCGTTGGATAAATCGCTTCCCACGGGGCATTTTGCCATCGGCCGCCACGTGATGACCTGCTGTGAGGCGGATATTGCGTATCGCGGTGTTGTGGCAAAGGGCATGGGTAAGCTGAAGCTTCAAACGCGCGATTGGGTGACGGTGAAGGGAACGCTTGCCGAGGAATATTCAAAGCTGTATCGCGGTCGCGGACCGGTTCTGACCGTAAAAGAAATCGCAAGGGCAGAGAAGCCCGTGCAGGAGGTTGCGACCTTCTATTAAAAAAACAGAGGTGTAAAATGAAAAGAGAGTCTAAAATGCCTTTTTCAATGTATGTTGAAAGTGGCGAAGGATGCATCATCGGCGCGCATAAGCATTGTGACTCCATGGAGATACTTCAAATATTGGAAGGAAAGGTAACCGTTTGCGTGGGAACCGAGCGTTTGGAGGCGGAATCGGGTGATTTCGTTTTCATACCTGCGGATATGACACACCATGTGGAATCCGATGGATTTGTCAACCTGCGCGGTCTTGTATTTGAATCCTCGATCCTCGAAGAGAATATGGCGCATTTTGATACGGAGATCCTGTATATGTTCCACGTGCAGTCCCGCAATCGCATCGCGCCCCTCGGAAAGTCGCATCCCATTTATCCGATTCTCAAGCAATATATGGCAGAGTCCTACGAGGAGTTTGCCGCGAAAGACGTTTGTTATAAGCTTCCGATCCGTGCCAATATCTATCTTATGATGACGGCGTATCTTAGGCACTATTGCGGCTCCAAGGATGAATCCGAGCGCATGGTTTATCATAACGTGCTACGCCTGCGCCCCGTGATCGAATACGTGGAGAAGCATTATAAGGAAAAGATATACATAGACGATCTTGCGGAAAAACTGATGGTTTCCCCGGACTATTTTACGAGAATGTTCAAGGAGTCCATTGGAAAAACGCCGATCGATTATATCAACGGCTTGCGTATCAACCGCGCCTTGGAGCTTCTTGAAAATCCGCGCCTCTCGGTTGCCGCCGTAGCGGAAGAGATCGGTTTTTGCAATCCGAACTATTTTCACAAGATTTTTAAGCAGTATATGGACGTAAGCCCCATTGCTTACCGAAAAACGCTGAAAAGAGAGAGCTGATATTACAAAAAACACCCTTTACCTGCGGAATGCAAGTAAGGGGTGTTTTCTTTAGGGTATCAATTGATTTTCGTGATATCGTAAGGCGTCGTCTGATAAACGAAGTAGTTAAGCCAGTTGGAGTAGAAGAGGTTGGCGCAGCTTCTCCAGCAAACGATGGGCTCTTTCGTGTCATCGTCATTGGGGAAATAGTTTTTGGGAAGCTGAATGTCAAGACCTTGTTTTTTGTCGCGCAGGTATTCCTTTTTCAGCGTATCCGCATCGTATTCGGAATGTCCGGTAACGAAGATCTGTCTTCCCTTGTCGGTGGAAGCAACGAAAACGCCCGCTTCCTTGGAGCTTGCAAGAACGCGAAGGCCGGGAATGGCCTCAATATCCTCGCGGCGGTTCATCGTGTGGCGGGAATGGGGAACCATAAAGGTATCGTCAAATCCGCGGAAGAGAATGGAGCGCTTGTAATCCAGCGTATGCTCGAAAACGCCGAAAAGCTTCTGATCGAGCGGGTATTTCTGCACGCCGTAATGGTAGTAAAGCGCGGCCTGCGCGCCCCAGCAAATATGGAGCGTGCTCGTCACGTGCGTTTTGCTCCACTCCATGATCTCGCAAAGCTCATCCCAGTATTCAACCTCCTCAAAGGGGAGATTTTCTACGGGCGCGCCCGTGATGATCATGCCGTCGAAGTTTTGATCCTTGATATCCTTAAAGTTTTTATAGAAGGCGAGCATGTGCTCGGCAGAGGTGTGCTTCGACTGATGCGTAGCGGTCTGCAAAAGCTCAAGCTCCACCTGAAGGGGCGTGTTACCGATCAGGCGCGCGATCTGCGTTTCCGTCGTGATCTTCTGCGGCATGAGGTTGAGCATCACGATACGAAGAGGGCGGATATCCTGCGTGGTTGCGCGCGTTTCGGTGATAACGAATATATTCTCCTCGTGCAAGGTCTGCGTGGCGGGGAGCTGGTTCGGAATTTTAATAGGCATAGCGTTTTTTCTCCGGAAAATTATGCATCGATGGCATCAAGCGCTTGCTTGATATCTGCGATAAGATCCTCTGCGTTTTCAATACCGCAGGAAAGGCGTACAAGATCTGCGCTGACGCCGGCGGCGATCAGCTCCTCGTCAGTCATCTGTCTGTGCGTTGCGCTTGCGGGGTGCAGGCAGCAGCTGCGTGCATCGGCAACGTGCGTTTCGATCGCGGCGATCTTAAGATGCTTCATGAAAGTCTCTGCCGCCTTTCTTCCGCCCTTCACGCCGAAGCTGACAACGCCGCAAGAGCCGCCGGGAAGATACTTCTTTGCAAGCTCATAGCACTTATCGCCCTCGAGGGAAGGATAGGTGACCCATGCGATCCTGTCATTGGATGCAAGGAATTTTGCAACAGCGAGACCGTTCTCGCAGTGGCGCGCCATGCGAACGTGCAGGCTTTCAAGACCGAGGTTGAGAATAAATGCGTTCTGGGGGGACTGGATAGAGCCGAAGTCGCGCATCAGCTGCGCGGTCGCTTTGGTAATGAAGGCACCGCCGAGGCCGAAGCGCTCGGTGTAGGTTACGCCGTGATAGCTGTCATCAGGCGTGCAAAGACCGGGATACTTGTCTGCGTATTTCGTCCAGTCAAACTTGCCGCTATCCACGATGCAACCGCCGACAGCCGCACCGTGACCGTCCATGTACTTCGTGGTCGAGTGCGTAACGATGTCTGCGCCCCACTCGAAGGGACGGCAGTTCACGGGGGTAGCAAAGGTGTTGTCAACGATGAGCGGAACGCCGTGCGCGTGTGCTGCCTTTGCAAAGCGTTCGATATCCAAAACGGTGAGCGCGGGATTTGCGATCGTTTCGCCGAAAACGGCCTTGGTGTTGGGGCGGAATGCGGCGTTCAACTCCTCGTCGGAGCAATCGGGGGCAACGAAGGTGAATTCAATGCCCATCTTCTTCATCGTAACGGAGAAGAGATTGAAAGTACCGCCGTAGATGGTAGAGGAAGCAACCACGTGATCGCCGCAGGAAGCAATGTTGAAAACGGCGTAGAAGTTTGCGGCCTGACCCGAAGAGGTCAGCATTGCGGCAGTACCGCCCTCAAGCGCGCAGATCTTCGCGGCAACGTAGTCGTTGGTGGGGTTTTGCAGTCTGGTATAAAAATAGCCGGATGCCTCAAGATCAAAGAGCTTGCCCATATCCTCGCTGGTGGCATATTTAAAGGTCGTGCTCTGCACGATGGGAATTTGGCGAGGCTCGCCGTTTCCGGGAGTGTAACCGCCTTGAACGCATTTTGTTTCAATTTTAAAGTCGGACATTTTTTATTCCCTCACTGTTATTTAAAAGTCTTTTGGTGTATGAAAAAGGCTGTTTCAAAGCGAATTTGAAACAGCCTCTATTGGTGCTCCTGCGGGAACTCGAATCCCGGACACCTTGATTAAAAGTCAAGTGCTCTACCGACTGAGCTACAGGGGCATATCACCGCGCCATAATATAATAGCACAAAATCCCCGATTTGTCAATAGTTTTTTGCAAAAAAACTTTGGCCGAAGTAGAAAATATCAAAAAGAGAAGAGCACCGCTTTATATCCGTGAGAAAACAAGGTTTCCTGCATTTTTTGTGAAAGCGCGAAATCCTTTGTCAGCGCAAAAACCGAAGGTCCGCTTCCGCTCATCATGGAAATCTCTGCGCCCATCTCGGAAAGCAGCATCTTGGCTTTTTTTGCTTTCGGACAGAGGGGAAGCACGGCATCCTCGAAAATATTGTAGCTTGGCGGCATTTCTCCGTTCAAAACAGGCTTTAGCATATCTCTGTCCGATAGATCCCTCGGAAGTAGGGTGCTTTTTTCAAAATCATGATACATCTCGTCAAGCTTGCCGTAAGCCTTCGGGGTGGAAACCGCCTCGTCCGTATTGGCGAGAACGCCGAAATAGCTCTCCTTCACCGGGAGCGCAACCATTTCCTCGCCGCGCCCGTAGCATAGCGCGCGTCCACCGAAAAGGCAGAAGGGAACGTCGCTTCCGAGAGCTGCCGCAAGCTCGAGGAGCGCCGCTTTGGAAAGCGTACCGGGAAGCATGGCATCGAGAGCGCGAAGCGTGCCCGCCGCATCGGCAGATCCGCCGCCGAGTCCCGCCGCCATCGGAATATTCTTTTCAAGAAGGATGGAAAGCTCGGCCGTTTTGCCAGCCGCTTCCAAAAACGCCTTTGCCGCCCGAACGATCAGATTCTTTTCGTCGGTCGGCAGATCGCACGGCGTAGAGAAGGAAAGCGAGATCTTCGTTTCTTTTGCAGGGGATAGCGAAAAATGCAAAACGTCACAAAGATCCACGGTCTGCATCACGCTCTCAATATCGTGAAAACCATCGCTTCTCTTGGCGGTCACGTTTAAATACAGATTGATCTTCGCCTGTGCCATTTCCGTGTGCTTCATCGCTTGCGTTTTCCTTTCCGAGATATAACTATGTAATATTATACATGAACGCTATCGTTTTGTCAACCGACCGCCGACCGCGAGAGCGGAAAGGCAGAAGCCTACGTAAGAAAAAGCGAAAATATCAAGAAGATGCGCGAGATCGAGAGCACCAAGGCAAGAAATATCCCGCGCGCGATCGCGCTTGCCGACGGTGCCGCAGCGCACTATGCGGATGCGAACAGCGATTTTGCCATTGCAAGAAGCGCATTGCGGATCTGACGAAGGCATTGACGATTTGCAGAAAACGATTGACGGCAAAATGGTACATCTTTTATAGAAAAATCATTGACAAGCAACGCTTTTTCTGTTACAATAAAGGATAACGAAAATGAAGGAGGCGATGGTATGGCGTTTGACCGTCGGGATGATTTTTGGGATATCGATAAGCTTGTTCCGAATGCGAAAAAGCCGCATCCGCGCTTCAGAACGGAAAGACAAACAAAGGGAGTTGAGATCGAGGGAGACGGCGTATCGGGTGAAAGCAAGCTGACGCTTTCTCTTCGCGGCGGAGAAAGCGAAGAAAGCACGTACGTGCCGCTTTCCAATCCCTTGATCCGCAAGGTGACCGTGCGCCGCTTTAAGGGCGGATACGATTTTTATGAAAGCTTCCGCAAGGCGGCGCTTCTGTATTACGACGTAGTGGCAGAGCCTTCGCCCTTCGTTTCATTTTATTCTTATATGCCGCAGTATTCGCAAATGAGCCGCGAGCAGAAAAACTATTATTTTTATCTGCGCGCACAGATACGGAGAGGGAATTATTCCTTGAAAACAGACGTTTCCTATCTCTATCTCTACGTATATGAGATATTGAATCTCCCCGAAAAAATTCCCGCAAAAGAGGGAATCGTGCTTCTTTGCGAGCTTTGGCGGCGCTATCGAAAGCAGATCCCCGCGATCGACCGTTATTTTTCCGTATGGGTGCAGGATTATTGCATCGTGCATCGCTTGGATGCGCCGACGGCATTGATAGAGGATTTTATTTACGATATTATTGATGCCGCTTCCTTTAAGGAATTTTATCTCGGCGGTGTTTACAGCAAGAACGCCTGCGAGATCACGGCGCTTCTTTCCTGCCTTTCGGATTACGATTGGCGCACGGGGCGTTATGCGGGCGGTGCGGAACGCGATATGTATAAAAAGCACATTGAGGGGGCAATGCTCCCCGTGCTTCGCTCACTTTGGGAAAAAGGCGCGCTGTTTTTAGAGGATAGCGCGGTAGAGCGGCTTTCGCGCGATGCCTTTCCTTGCTCGCTTTGCACGCATAGTGTAAAATGCCGCATCGAAATAGAATATTATCCCCTCGGCCGCTCGGACGGCCTTAGAGACCGCGTGACAAGTGCCTTGAAATACGTGGAAAATTGCTTGCGCGCGGCACTTTCGGTCAAAAGCCGCCTCGCCGTTAAGCATCTGCATGAGGAGGATAAGCTTTTGATCGATGCGTATTTTGCCGAGGCATTCCGCATCGCCAATCAAAAGCGGCGTGAGGCGCAAAGAGCGGCGTATGAAAGCCTATACGATGCGCCGCGGCAGCAGATGTCCTTTGCGGGGGCTGAAAGCATAGAGAAAAATTCATGGCAAAATACGTGGCTTCTCGTGGATACGGAAGAGATCGAAACAGTTAAAATCGAGCAACCGAGCATTGCTTTGGAAAACGAAACGCCGGCGGAAAGTACGAAAGATGCAAAGATCATGATAGAATCGGCGTCTTCGTCGCCTAAAGCGGAAACGGACGAGCCGCAGCGTGCATTTCTTCGCGCCGCCCTTGTCGGGAACAAGGAAGCCATGCGGCGCGTTGCCGCCGATGCGTTTTTACCTGCTGAAACCTTGGCAGAGCGCATCAACGAGCTGTTTTTAGAGAAGATCGGAGACGTCGTTTTTGAAATTGCGGACGGCGGTATTTCTTTGATCGAGGATTATAGAGAGGAGGCTTTGGAGTGGTTACAAGCACAGACGTAAAAGTCCCGAAGCGAATACTGAACAATCTTATCGCATCGCTTTGTGCGGGCGTTGTGCCCCGCAGCGGTGCGCCCTATATAGCAATTGGCCGCAATGACGAGATCGCGGCACTTCTTGAAAATCTACAAACGGTGGCGGAAGGCGGTGCGTTTTGCCGTTTTCTCATCGGTCGCTACGGTAGCGGAAAGAGCTTTTTGATCCAGCTCATCCGCAGTCACGCCTTGGAGCGCGGCTTTTTGACCGCCGATGCCGATCTTTCTCCTGAACGCAGGCTCACGGGCGGTAGCGGCGCGGGCCTCGCCACTTACAGAGAGCTGATCGCGCATCTGGCATCCGCCGCTTCGCCCGAAGGCGGAGCATTACCGCTCATTCTTTCCCGCTATTTCGTAAGCCTTAAAAACGAGATCATTTCGGAGGGCGCGCTTCCTTCGGATGTGGATTTCTCCCGCTTGTTGCAAAAAAAGGTATATAAAATGCTTTCCGAGCTGGAAGGTGACGTGGGCGGTTTTGATTTTGCGCGTGTTCTTTGCGAATATTACACGGCATCTCTCGAAGAAAACGAGGAAAGAAAAAGCGCGTGCCTGCGCTTTCTTCGCGGCGAATTTTTAACCAAGACTGAGGCAAAAAATGCGCTCGGCTTCTCCGTAAGCTATATTATCGGGGATGATAACTGGTATGACTTTATCAAGCTGTTTGCCGCACTTTCCGTGAAGATCGGCTATAAGGGCTTATTGCTCTTTATCGATGAGTGCGTAAATCTCTATAAGATCCCCAATCGCATTTCCCGCGAGGCAAATTACGAAAAGCTGCTTTCGATCTTCAACGATACCTTGCAGGGAAAAGCAAAGAGCATGGGTGTTATCATCGGCGGCGTTCCGCAGTTTTTGGAGGACACGCGCCGCGGTCTTTTCAGCTATGAGGCTTTGCGCTCTCGCCTTTGCGATTCGCGCTATACCGAGCTTGGATACCGCAATCTTGCTTCACCTGTGATCCGCCTGCGCCGTCTTTCGGATAACGAGCTTTTCGCTCTTGTCGTCCGTCTTTATAAGCTCTATCAGCAGAAGGAGGGGGAGCGCTCGCCCGTGCTTTCCACGGAGCAAATCGAGCACTTCATGAGCTGTGCGCTTGGCAAGATCGGCGCAGAGGAAATGATCACGCCGCGCGAGATCATTCGCGATTTTTTAACGCTACTTAACATCCTGCGCGACAATCCCGAGGCTTCCTTCGAGAAGCTTTTAAAGGGAATGCGCGTCGTGCCGCCCGAAGCACTCGCGCCGCAAAGCACTTCCGAAAAAGCCGAAGCGCCCGCAAAGAAAACTGTAACAATATTCGATATCGAAATATAAAACGAGGCAGAAACCATGACGGAAGCAGATAAGATATTTGCGAGATTTTCGCCGTTTATAAAAGAATATATCTATTCACACGGTTGGGAGAGCTTTCGCTCTATCCAGCTGGCGGCCGCACACGCAATTTTCGAAAGTGATGAAAATCTCCTTCTCGCCTCCTCCACCGCCTCGGGAAAAACCGAAGCCGCCTTCTTTCCGATCCTCACGGATCTTTCGGAGCATCCGGTCGAAGGCTCGGTTGCCGTCTTATATATCGCGCCGCTGAAATCCTTGATCAACGATCAGTTCCTTCGCCTTGGCGAGGTGCTGGATCACTCGGGAATCGCAGTATATCATTGGCACGGTGACGTCGGTAATTCTCATAAAACCAATCTTTTGAAAAATCCAAGCGGCATTTTGCAGATCACTCCGGAGTCGCTTGAGTCGCTTTTGATCCGCCGCCCCAACGATATTCGCCGTCTTTTCGGCGCGCTTCGCTTTATCGTGCTGGATGAGATCCACACGATGATCGGGTCGGATCGCGGCAGTCAGATCCTTTGTCAGCTTGCGCGCCTTGCGCGCTTTATCGGGTATCATCCGCGTCGCGTGGGACTCAGTGCCACCATAGGAGATACGTCGGTTGCCACGGCATGGCTCAGCGTGGGTAGCGGCCGCGGCTGTATTGCGCCTGAGGTGCCTCGCCTTCCTCTGAAGTGGCGGCTCGGCATAGCGCATTTCTACGTGGAAGACCAAAGAGAAAAGCAAACCCTTCGCCCCACCGAGGAAAACAGCGGCGGTGTGGCTGTTTTAGATCCCGGATATGAATATCTCTACGACTGCGTTTCGGATTCCAAGGCCCTCGTCTTCTCTAATTCGAGAGAGGAAACCGAATACGTGACCGCAACGCTGCGCCAGATCGCGCATGCGCGCGGCGAAGAGGATATATTCCTCATTCATCACGGCAATCTTTCTGCGTCTCTACGCGAGGATGCGGAGCAGAGAATGAAGGACGAGAGCATCACGCGCGCCGTTACCTGCGCCACCGTAACCATGGAGCTTGGTATCGATATCGGCCGCCTTGAAAGGGTGGCGCAGGTGGGAGCACCCACCACGGTTTCGGGCTTCCTTCAAAGACTTGGACGCAGCGGCCGCCGCGGCTCTCCCCCCGAAATGGTAATGGTGTATAGGGAAGAGATGCCCTTGCCGAATGCGCCCTTGCCCCAGCTAATCCCGTGGGATCTTTTGCGTGGATTGGCGATCGTGGATCTTTATGCGGAGGAAAGGTTTATAGAGCCGCCGCGCGTAAAGAATATGCCCTTGAGTCTTGCCTTTCATCAAACCTTGAGTCTGCTTGCATCCGAGGGCGAAAAAACGCCCGCCGAGCTTGCGGCGAGCCTGCTTTCCTTGCCGCCGCTTTCTGCGCTTCCGAAGGATGTGTACAAGGCACTTTTGGTCTCAATGATCAATACGGAATATCTGGAGCTGACCGAAAGTAAGACCTTGATCATCGGCCTTGCGGGTGAGCGTATCCTAAATAACTATAAGTTTTATGCGGTTTTTCGGGACAGCGAGGATTTCACCGTCAGGTGCGGCAGTGAAGAGATCGGAACGATCACAACGCCGCCGCCCGCAGGCGATCGCTTTGCTCTTGCGGGGCGCGTATGGGAGGTAGAGGATCTGGATACCGCCCGCCGCCTTGTTTTTGTTCACCGCGTGAACGGTAAAATGGAGGTCTCCTGGCCGGGAGACAGCGGCGAGATCCACACAAAGCTCTTGGTCGCCATGCGCCGCATCCTTCTTTCGGACAAGACCTATCCGTTTTTGAGCGAAAATGCCGCCGTTCGCCTCGCGGATGCAAGACATCTTGCAAAAAAAGCGGGGCTTGCGAAAAAAAGTCTTGTTTCGCTTGGCGGGCAGAGCTACGTTCTGTTTCCTTGGCTTGGCACAGTGTCCTTCCGCACCCTTCGTCGCCTTTTAAAGACCTATGCATCACGGCTCGGTATTTCGGATATAGAGTCGGAAGGGTGCTGTTATATCACCTTTAAGGCGCGCCCCGATGCGGCCGATAATCTTGCGGCGGGTATTGCCGAGATCCTTGATGGCATCGGTGAGGATAAGGAGCAGCTCGTCGGCGCGGCCGAATGCCCAATATACGATAAGTATGACGAATTTATACCGCCCGAGCTTCTTCGCCGCGCTTACGCCGCGGATCGCTTGCGGCTGGACGAAATCGCATTGCGATTTAAAAAAACAGGGAGGGAAAACGAGTGATATACGATCTTCTTGCAGAGTTTTACGATCGGATCAACAGCGATCTGAATTACGATGCATGGGCCGATTTTTTGGAAAAGATCTTCGATAAAGAGATGAAGGCGCGCCCCTCTTTAGTCATGGATCTTGGATGCGGCACGGGTAAAATGACGCTCGCGCTTGCCAAAAAGGGCTATGATATGACGGGAATCGATTATTCCGTCAATATGCTCGGCAAAGCAAGAGAGGCCGCATACGATGCGGGCCTTTCCGAAAATATCCTTTGGCTTTGCCAGGATATACGGAGCTTTGAGCTCTACGGAACGATGGGCGCGATCGTTTCCTGCCTGGATACGATCAACCATATCACGAAGGAAAAGGAGCTTCTCTCGGTCTTCTCCTTGGTGCACAATTATCTCGACCCCGATGGGCTTTTTATCTTTGACGTGAACGGAAAAGCGAAGTTTGAAACGCTTTACGCAAATCAGACCTACGTTTTTGAAGAAGGCGATGATTTTTGCGTATGGGAAAATGAGTATAATGAAAAAAGCAAGCTCTGCCGTTTTTTCATAACCCTGTTCTCGAAGGAGCGTGACGGCAGATACGTTCGTTCGGAGGAAACGCAAAGCGAGCGTATGTATACGGTAGATGGCTTGCGCCGTATGCTGGAAGAAACCGGCTTTGAATTTATCGGCGCATATTCCGATTTTGATTTCAGTGCGGCAAGTGATATGTCGGAGCGCATTTATATCGCCGCAAGATGCAAAAAGTGAGGAGAATACTTATGGAAAACAAAAAAAATTCAGTGATGCTTCGCGGCATGACCAGAGACGGAAGCGCGCGCGTTCTTGTGATCAATTCCCGCGATATGGTCAATGAAATGATCAAAACGCATAAAACCGCGCCGACGGCAACCGCCGCGCTCGGCCGCCTTGTGACTGCGGCATCCATGATCGGAAGCATGCTCCCCGAGCCGGGAGATAGCGTGACGGTCGGGTTTAAGGGCGAAGGCCCTCTTGGGCAGATCTTAGCCGTTGCGGATTATTACGGCTGTGTCAAGGCGTACGTGCAGAATCCCGAGACCGAGCTTCCAAGAAAGAAAAACGGCGCGCCCGATGTTGGAAATGCGATCGGTGCGGGCACGGTATTCATGGTGCGCGATCTGGCAAGCGGCGAGCCGCAAACAGGAACGGTCGAGATCGTCAGCGGTGAGGTTGCCGAGGATATTGCAACCTATTTTGCAAAGAGCGAGCAGGTGCCCACGCTTCTTTCGCTCGGTGTATCGCTCGATAAGGACGGCAGCTGTCTTGCCGCGGGCGGTGTTCTGATCCAGCTTTTGCCTTTTCCGGAGGAAGAGACCGTGGCACTTCTTGAGCGCAATGCGGAAAAGCTTTCTCATATCTCGTCACTTTTTGAAAAAGGCCTTTCCAACGAGGAGATCGCCGAGATCGCACTCGAGGATATTCCTTTCGATCCCTTTGATAGCTTGGAGGTTGCTTACCGCTGCGATTGCTCGGCAGAGCGCATGCTAAAGAAGATCCGCTCCTTGGCAAGAAGCGAGATCGAGCGCATGCTTTGCGAGCAGGAGGCGGAAGGGAAGCCGAGAGAGCTGACGGCGGTTTGCCGATTCTGCGGATCCGAATATACCTTTTCTGAAAAAGAACTTCTGAAATGAACGAAAAAAAGCCCTTTATCATAGCATTGGATAAAGGGCTTTTTTTATTATGGAGGTGGTTTTATTGGGAATCGGCCGCTTTATTTCCGCGCACGCACTCTCCTTGCACCGTGAGTATTTGGAGGCGCTTCGCGCAAAGAAATGCATGGGGTTGGATGCGAAAGAAGGGTTGGAGCTTAAGATCCGCTCGCATGAGCTTTATTTTTCTTCCTTTCGCACGGGCTTTGCGCGTTGTGAAAGAGCCGCGAGGGGATATGGATCGGAAAACGCTTTTATATTCGCCCTAAGGGAATTTGCCGAAGCAAAAGAAAACTGCTTTTTGTACGTATTCCCGCGGAGTCGGTATCCGTACGTCGGCTTTTCCGCTGATAACCGAGATGCGTTCCGCTCCGTTTTGTGCGTGGATCTTTTCGAGCACGCCTATTTTTTGGATTACGGCTTTGATAAAAACGCATATCTTCACGCCGCGCTTTCGCATCTGGATCTTTCGCTTCTGGATCGGGATTTTCAAAGGAATGGAAAAATTGTCGGGGAATAGCCGTTTTCTTTAACTTCTTTCGTTTTGCGGATTGACATTTTCTTTTGGGTATAGTATAATTGTGATATAAATATATTTCTTAAGGAGAACTGTCATGAAGGGAAACTTGATCGTTGGCCAGTCCGGCGGCCCCACCGCCGCAATTAACGCTACGCTGAGCGGTGTTATCCGCGGTGCAAAGAAGGCAAAGGCGGATGGATATATCGAGAAAATTTATGGAATGCGTAACGGCATCGAGGGCTTTTTGGAGGATCGTCTGATTGACCTCGACAGTGCTTTTGCGGATATCAAGGATCTTTCCTTGCTGGAAGCAACCCCCTCTGCCGCACTTGGCTCTTGCCGCAAGAAGCTCCCCGCACCCGTACTCGGAGATGCAACCTACGAGAAAATTTTTGAGCTTTTCAAAAAGTACGATATCCGTTATTTCTTCTATATCGGCGGAAATGACTCGATGGATACCGTGGCAAAGCTTTCCGTATACGCAAAGCTTGTAAATTATGAGATCCGCGCGATCGGCGTTCCCAAGACCATTGATAACGACCTTGCGGCAACGGATCATACCCCCGGCTTCGGCTCTGCCGCAAAGTTTATTGCAACCACCATTTCCGAGATCCTTTGCGATACCGCGGTATATCAGATCCCTGCAGTCACGATCGTTGAGATCATGGGTCGTGATGCCGGTTGGCTTACGACGGCGGCGGCACTTCCTTCCTTGAACGGCGCAGGTGTGGATTATATTTATCTTCCCGAGGCACCCTTCTCGGTGGATTCCTTCATTGAGGACGTTAAGAAGGCGCTTGCGCGCCATCCCAACGTTGTTATTGCGGTTTCCGAGGGCATTCGCGATAAGGACGGCAACTATATCAGTGCTTCCGGTAAGAAGGATAACTTCGGTCACGTACAGCTCACGGGCGCAGGCAAGGCGCTTGAGGGCATCGTAAAGGAGAAGATCGGCTGCAAGGTGCGCTCTATCGAGATCAGCCTTCTCCAGAGATGCGCTTCGCATATCGCTTCGCTTACGGATATCACGGAGTCTGTGCAGACGGGTGAATCCGCTGTAAGATTTGCGCTTCGCGGCAGTACCGGCACTATGATCTGCATCAAGCGCTATGAAACTGAGAATTACGAGGTTTACTTCGAGGCGCTGGACGTTCTCTCGATTGCAAACGCGGTGAAGTCCGTTCCCGAGGAGTACATGAACGAGGAGAAAAACGGTGTAACGCAGGCGTGCATTGATTATCTTGCTCCCTTGGTTCTCGGAGAACTTCCCGTAACCTATAAGAACGGTATTCCCGAGCACTTCACCTTTGATTGATTTCTATGTAAAAAAATGAGATAGACAAGGCTTTTTGCGATGTCTATCTCATTTTTTTTAGGCGGCGGTGCTTTATTCGGGAACCGCTTTGAGCAGTGACTTGCGTTTTTTGTAGTCGGGAAGCACGCTCTCTATTTTTTTGTAAAATGCGGCGGAGTGGTTCATATAAATGCGGTGGCAAAGCTCGTGAGCGACCACGTATTCCTGCGCCGCGGGCGGAAAGCGCATCAAGCGATAGGAATATGAAATATTTCCCTCGGATGAGCAGGAGCCGAAGCGCGTCCTTGCAGACGTGATCGTGACGCGCCCGTAAGAAACGCCGAGAAGTCTTGCATAATAATCGGTCATGGGGATTAAATATTTTTTGGCGGCATCTTTCAGCTCCCGGATCCTCTCGTTTGTGAGAGAAGCTTCCGATTCCGCCTTTTTGAGCGCGCGATCGCGGTGCTTTTCGATCCAGCCTTGATGCTCTTCGAGGATCTGCTCGATCCTTTTTTTCTTCGTTCCTTTGGGCGCGCGTACGGTAAGCGTTCCGTTTTTGTCAAACGAAAGAGAGATCGTGCGCCTTATGGAGTAAATGACGGTATATTCAAGCATTCTTCCAAAACTCCAAAGTATGGGAAATGAGGGCTTGTCCCTTGTAGCAAAGCTTTAGCGAAAAGAAGGGAACGTCCTTATCGAGAAGAGAAAGAAAGATCTTATCCCCCTCCCAGATCGGTAGGGTGGTCAGCTTTTTCTTTTCGATCCATTCAAGGTTTCCTTCATCACAGTCACGTCGGATCTCCCCCTCAAAAGCCTTCGTGTGGAAAAGATGCATATATTCCGTTCCGAATTCATCCGAAACGAAGGTCACGATGCCTCTGTAATCAAGAGAAGAAACGGTCAGTCCCGTCTCCTCGAATATTTCTCGCTTCGCACCGTCAAAAGGGGATTCCGATTCCTCGAGCTTTCCGCCGATACCGATCCATTTATCATGGTTCATATCGTTTTTCTTTTTCACCCGATGGAGCATCAGATATTTTTCATCCTGTTCGATATAGCATAGCGTCGTGTTCCACATAGCGAGAAATTCCTTTTGTCTTCTTTTTCTAAAAGTATACCGAAAAAAAGGACACTTGTCAAGTGGTGTATAAAATAATATGTATAATCTGTAAAATAGAAAATAGGTGTTGACTTTTTCCTTGAAATTTTATAAAATAGTTAAGTGGTTAATAGTTAAGTGCTAAACAAAGGAGGAGATCATGCAGAAAAACGAAAAAGAGCTGCGGATACGTGCCGTGGAAATGATGATCCGCACGGATCATATGCACCGTGCGCTGATCGATAGCCGCGTGCATGAGATCGGCGTACATCGGACGCAGCATCGGATTTTAATGCATCTTGCGAGGCGCGAGCATCTTCCGTCACAAAAGGAGCTTGCCGCGCATTTGGATATTACGCCGGCAGCCGTGACGGGTGCTCTGAAGAAAATAGAGCGGGACGGCTATATTGAACGTACGCTTGGGCAGGATAACCGCTTCAACGAACTCCGAATTACGGAAAAGGGAAGAGATCTTGTGAAGCTGACGCGCCGTTTGTTTTCCGAAGCGGATATGTCCGTTTTCGAAGGCTTTTCCGAAGAGGAGCTTTCCACATATGTCGCATTCCTTGAAAAAATGCAAGAGAATATGCGTGCATACGGCGGCTCAAGATCCGTATGTCAAAAAGAAACACAAAGAAAGGACACTATAGAATGAAAAGATGGATGAAATACGTTAAGCCCTATCTAAAGTCATTCATCCTCGGCCCTGCGGGCATGATCGTTGAGGTGATCGGTGAAATGTTTATGCCGATTCTTCTTGCGGCGATCATCAACGGGGGCGAGGCGGGTACGCTGACCGTGGGGAAAAGCATTGGTATCAGTGCACTGTTGACGGCGATCGTTCTTTTGATGATGACGGGCGGTGTTTTCGGTGCTTATTTCGGCTCGAAGGCCTCCGTAAACTTTGCGGCGGACCTTAGAAAGGACGTGTACGCAAAGATCCAAAAATATTCTTTTGCGAATATTGACCGTTTTTCCACCGGATCGTTGGTTACGAGAATGACCAATGACGTAACGCAACTTCAGAACTTTGTTAATATGCTACTACGCATGGCTCTGCGCGCTCCGGGTATGCTGATCGGCGGTGTGATCATGGCGATCTCCTTAAAACCGAAGCTTTCTATCGTATTGGCTGTCGTTATCCCGCTGATGCTGATCGTAATTGCTATGCTGATCAAGATCAGCTTTCCGCGTTTTGGCATTATGCAGACCAAAATTGATAAGCTGAATTCCACCGTCCGTGAGAACGTGACGAACGTGCGCGTTGTAAAATCCTTTGTTCGCGAGGATCATGAAAAGGAAAAGTTCGCCTGTGATAATGAGAACCTGAAACAAGCGGGTATGTCCGCCGTGAAGGTTATGATTTTTATGGGCCCCGTCATGAACCTTTTCATGTATTCCGCGGTAATTGCGATCATCTGGTTTGGCCATGGCATCGTGCTTTCGGAGCACGCGATGGTCGGCGGCATGCAGATCGGCGATCTCAGTGCATTTATTACGTATGCAACGCAGATCCTTTCCTCTTTGATGATGGTAACCTTCCTTCTTATGAATACCTCGCGCGCTATGGCTTCGGGCAAGCGTATTTGCGAGGTTCTGGATGAGAAGATTGATATTATTGATTCGGAAAACGCGAAACTCGACAGAAAAATTGAGGCAGGATACATCGAATTTAAGAACGTCAACTACCGCTATTATAAACACAGCGAGGAAGCTGTTCTTCAAAATATCAATTTGACGATACCTGCAGGCTCTACGGTAGGCATCATCGGATCCACGGGATGCGGAAAGACGACACTCGTTTCCATGATCCCAAGACTCTATGACGTGGATAGCGGAGAGGTATTGATCGACGGCGTGAACGTGAAGGATTACACCTTGACCAATCTGCGTGACGGTATCGGTATGGTGCTGCAGAAGAATCTCCTTTTCTCCGGAACGATTGCGGAAAATCTTCGCTGGGGCGATATGGAAGCCAGTGATGAAGAGATCCGTCTGGCGAGCGCACATTCCGCCGCGGATAAGTTTGTATCTTCCTTTAAAGAGGGATACGATACGGTCCTTGAAAAGGGCGGCATGAACCTTTCGGGCGGCCAAAAGCAACGCCTTTGCATTGCGCGCGCGTTGATCAAAAAACCCAAGATTTTGATTCTTGACGACTCTACGAGCGCGGTCGATACCGCGACCGAGGCGCAGATCCGCGCGGCACTTCTCTCGGATCTTCCCGGATGCACGAAGATCATCATTGCACAAAGAATCAGCTCGGTTATGGATGCGGATGAGATCGTCGTGATGAATGACGGCCAGATCACGGGCGTAGGCACACACGAATATCTTTTAGAAAACAACGCGGAATACGGAGAGATCTATTATTCCCAGATGGAAAAGAAGGAGGAGAATGGCAGTGGCAAGAACGTTATCTGAGCTTCGCAGGCAATATAACAGCGTTTCTCACGGACAGTCTTTGCGCGGCGGCGGAATGGGCAGAGGCCCCGGTCCTCGCGGCAAGGGAAAGCCCAAGGAAATAAAGAAGACTGTGGCGCGCATTCTTTCCTACGTAGGAAAATATAAAGCAAGACTTTTCTTGGTTTTCGGTTGCATGTTTCTCACTACGCTCGCATCTCTTTGCGGCGGATATCTGATCGTTCCGATCATTAACCGTATCACGCTTGCAATTAATCCTGCGGCGGTTTTGAATCCTAGCCCTACGGCGAGAGTTGCCGACGGCATCATTTCCGCATTTATGGATACGCAGCTGATCGCCTCTTTGATGAAAAACACCGCGGCATCCGTGACAGTCTACGTTTTTGCGGCATTGATCATTTTGGGCTGTGTGTATCTCATTTCGGCACTTGGCAGCTACGTGCAGGCACGTCTTATGCTTTCCGTTTCGCAGAATACGATCAAAAATATTCGAAACGATCTGTTCAATAAGCTTCAGGGCTTGCCCGTACGTTACTTCGATTCGCACCCGACAGGTGAGATCATGAGCCGCTTCACCAACGACGTTGATAATATCGACGTTATGCTGAACAACTCCTTGACCTCTATCGTCAGCGGTGTTATCACGCTGGTCGGCACGTTCATTTTCATGCTGACAACGAACGGATGGCTGACGCTTGTCACGGTAATATTCATTCCTGTTCTTGTCTTTGCGGCCGGCGTGATCGGCAAGAATTCCGCGAAATACTACGGTGCACAGCAGGCAGCCCTCGGTGCGGTAAACGGTTATATCGAGGAAACGATCAGCGGTCAGAAGGTCGTGAAGGTATTTAACCACGAGGATGAGTGCGTGGAGGAGATGGAGCTTCTGAACGAGGATCTTCGCGAAAAACAGGAAAAGGCGCAGTTCTGGGGCGGTGTGACCGGTCCGATCATGCACAATCTCAGCTTGATCTGTTATGCGATCACGCTCGGTGTCGGCGGTATTCTTATCTGCACGAAGGGATTTACGCCCGGTGAGCTTACCGCATTTGCAAACTACTCCAAGCAGTTCTCAATGCCCATCAACCAGCTTTCCATGCAGGTGTCCGCGCTCTTTGCCGCGCTTGCGGGTGCAGAACGCGTATTTAAGGTGATGGACGAAGGTCCCGAAGCAGCCGATGCCGAGGATGCATTGGATAGCGGCATCATCGGTCACGTGATCCTCGAAAACGTATCCTTTGGTTACGTTCCCGAAAAAACGGTTTTGAAAAACATCTCGCTTTATGCAAAGCCGGGGCAGAAGATTGCATTCGTCGGTTCGACGGGTGCGGGTAAAACGACGGTCACGAACCTTTTGAATCGCTTTTACGATATAGAAGAGGGAAGCATTACGATCGACGGAAAGCCCTTGAAGGCATATAAGCGCGATTATCTTCGCGAAAACATCGCCATGGTTTTGCAAGATACGCATCTTTTTACCGGCACGGTAAGAGAAAATATCCGTTACGGTCGCTTGGATGCAACGGACGATGAGGTTGTAGCGGCGGCAAAGACCGCAAGCGCGCACAGCTTCATCATGCGCCTTGAAAACGGATACGATACGGTTCTTGAGGGGGACGGAGCCAACCTTTCGCAGGGCCAGCGCCAGCTTTTGAATATTGCGCGCGCATCGCTCTCCAATGCGCCGATTCTCGTGCTGGACGAGGCAACCTCTTCGGTGGATACGAGAACCGAGCGTCATATTGAGCACGGTATGGATCGACTGATGAAGAACCGCACCACCTTCGTGATTGCACACCGTCTTTCCACGGTGCGTAATGCCAATGCGATCATGGTTCTTGAAAAGGGAGAGATCATTGAGCGCGGAACGCACGATGAGCTTCTTGCTCTCGGCGGCCGTTACTATGAGCTTTATACCGGAAAAAAAGAATTGGATTAAATTTTAAAAGCGTTTTTACGCATGAAGTATTTCGGTGGTTTAGAAAAAACGAATATACAACTAAAAAAACGAGCGCGGTATTAGCGTAGTGCCCTTAAGGACACTACGCAACTATGATCGCCTACGGCGAGTTTAGCGTTATGATTGGCTACGCCAAGTTATGATGTGCCTTCGGCACAGTTTGAAGGTACAAGGCGATCATATCATAACGTTTGCGAAGCAAACTCATAACGGTGAGCGTAAGCGAAGTTCATAACTCGTAACCAAAAATAGCTTCTGTGTCCACAGAAGCAGTGCTTGCCAAGAAAAAAGGACGAGGAATTTTACCAATTCTTCGCCCTTTTTCTGTCGGTAGGTAACGTATTCTATTGAATTTCAAAAGCTGTCCTTAAGAGTACGTCTCCTTCCGCGCTCGTTTTTTGTTTGCGTATGAGGCACGATTCTCGGATGCATACGTTCGAATGCCGAAGTGCAGATAAACCGTATATATCCGTGAGAGCTTCACTTTCTTCATCGAATGAAAAAATCTCCCCCGGCTGTAAGCAGGGGGAGATGAATTTTGCTCGTCTTTATTTAAGGGTGCATATCAGAAGCGGATATGCTTTATAGAAAGGAATTAGATGGAACCTACGATGTAGGGAGCCATATCAGCTCTCTCCTCAGCAAGTCTCTTTTCCTCTTCGGCTCTTTCGGCATCTCTTGCAGCCTTTTCAGCAGCTCTTGCCTCGGCTTCAGCAGCCTTCTTCTCGGCTTCCTCAATTGCGCGGATAGAAAGAGCAAGCTTTCTGTTTTCGTCATCGATCTCGGTGATCTTAACGTTAACGATCTGGCCGATGGAAAGAACGTCTGCGGGAGAGTTAACTCTCTCGGTGGAAATTCTGGAGATGTGGATCAAGCCGTCAACGTCCTCGTAAACCTCGGCAAATGCACCGAAGGGCATAAGAGAAACGATCTTAGCGGGAACGATATCGCCAACTGCGAACTTCTGGGTGAACTGGAACCAAGTGTCGTTTTCCTGCGTCTTGTAGCCGAGAGAGATTCTCTTCTTCTCAAGGTCAAGCTCCTTGATGAATACGTCGATCTCCTGACCAACGGAAAGAACAGCGGAAGGATGCTTGATTCTCTTCCAAGAAAGCTCGGAATTGTGAACCATACCGTCAACGCCGCCGATATCAACGAATGCACCGTAGGGAGCGAGGTTCTTAACGATACCGTTGTAGTGAGCGCCAACCTCAAGGGTTGCCCAAATTGCTTCTTCGGCTGCCTTCTTTTCCTCATTGAGGATCACCTTGATAGAGCCGAGAGCCTTCTTCTTGCCCTCATCAAACTCGATCAAGCGAACTCTCTGCGTCGTACCAACGAGAACGGACATATCGCCGTCCTTTGCGATACCAGTCTGCGAAGCGGGAACGAATACACGGTTGCCTGCAACGGTCATAACAACGCCGCCCTTAACAACTGCGTTTACCACGCCCTCAAGATTTTCGCCCTTTTCAAAGGCCTCTTTGAGTACGATCCAGCTTCTGTCGCGGTCTACTCTTGTTTTGGAGAGCGTTGCCATACCCTTGCCATCTTCCACTCTGATGACGAAAGCGGTAACCTCATCTCCAACCTTGAACATATCCTGGAGCTTAGCCGATGCATCTTCGGTGATCTGCTCTTTAACGATCACGCCGGTGAACTTGGCGCCAAGATCAAGATAGATCTCGTTATCGGTGATGGCGTAAACGATACCGGTCACGGTTTCTCCTGTATGTAAAGGTTTGATTGATTCCTCCAGCATTGTAACAAAGTTGTTCTCTGTCATTTCCATAGTTTTAAAACCTCCGTTATTATATCGCCGGGCGTGGAGGCACCGGCAGTTATACCAATTTTATTTTTCCCGACAGGGAAGTCCTTCGGGATATCTGAGGCGGATTCGACCAACACGGTCTCATCGCACTGCTCCTTGCATAACTGATAGAGCTTTTTCGTGTTCGAGCTGTTTTTACCGCCGATCACGATCATGCCGTCCGAAGCCTTTGCTAAAGCGATCGCTTCGGTCTGCCTATTTTCAGTCACACTACATATTGTATCAAAAAAAATCGCGTTTGTATATAGGTTTTTCAAAAAATTTTTAATTTTTTTAAATTCGACTAAATTCTCGGTCGTTTGTGAACATAATATAGGAATTTTGCCATCTAAATTTATCAATTTTATGTCTTCGATGGAAGAAATTGCATATTTTTCACCCTTTGCATAGCTCATATTCCCAAGTGCCTCGGGATGATCCTTGTGGCAAAAGTGAAGAAAAACGGTTTGATCGGACGTGTTGCTTTCTGCAATTCTGTGGATGCTTTTGACAAAGGGGCAGGTCATATCGATGATTTGTAAGCGTCCGCTCTTTTCCGCGAGTGTCCGGAGCTCTCTCTCTTGCTCAAGAGGGATACCGTGTGTTCTTAAGATCAAATGCATCGTTTCGGGTGCTATCGCGTTGAGCACGGATTCGATCTCGTCAAAGCCGATCGAGCGGATCCCCAGCTCTTCCAGCTTCTTTAAAAAAGGGGGATTGTGGATCAGCTCGCCAAGCGTGTAGGTGTTTTTGGTTGTCGCATAGGTAAGCGCTTTGTCAACCGCACGCTTAACGCCGGGGCAAAAGCCCGCATTTTTTGCTAAAGTGATCTCCATTATTTTGCGCCTTTCTCTTCAGCGCTCTTTTCAAGCGCGATAATGGCGTTGAAAATCTGCTTGGTAATAAGATCGTAGCCGCTTCCGTTTTCGGTCAGCTTTTCATAGGGAAGCAACTCTCCGATATGAATATTTACGCGGCGGAAAAGCCCGTATTTTCTGTTTTTCGTTTCGATGTAAACCGGAAGTACGGGGCATTTTGCGTGTGCGGCAAGGAAGGCCGCGCCACGCTTGAAATTTGTTTCTTCGATCGGAACGCAGGGGTTTCTGTGTCCTTGCGGGAATACGGTGACCGCTTGTCCAAACGTAATGCATTCCTCTGCTTTTTTTAATGCCGCAGTATCTGCCGTGGAGCGATCCAGGCGAATCGCGCCCAAAGCGGTAATTATGCCGCGAAGCAGGGGAACGGAGAAAAGCTCCTTTTTTGCAAGAAACCTGAGCTGTCTCGGATATACGGACGAGATTAAGACGGGATCGCGCAGTCCGATATGGTTGGAACATACGATCAGCCTATCGTGCGCGGGGATGTTTTCTTTTCCCTTTAACCGAACACCGAAAAGAAAACGAACGGGAGCGGCCAAAAGCTTCCACAAAATTTTATATCGCCGTTCGAGCTTATTTACCGCCTTTTTTTTTTCGAGCAGTTCAATGATCTTGTCAGCGGTGCCTTCAAGATCAAGATTTGAGTTGTCGAGAAGTATTGCATCCTCTGCGGGAATGCAGGGAGCTGTTGCTCGTGTGGAATCGTTTTTATCGCGTTCGTTCATTTCAGAAAGAACGCTTTCAAAGGTAACGTTGCTTCCTTTGGCGATCAATTCGTCGTAACGGCGCTTTGCTCTCGCTTCTGCGGATGCAAATAAAAAGATCTTGAGATCCGCATTGGGTAGGATCACGGTGCCGATGTCGCGTCCGTCCATAATAACGTTGTTTTTTTCCGCGATGTCACGCTGTGTGTCGAGCAAAAATGCGCGCACGGCAGGGATCGCGCTGACGGCGCTTGCCGCCATGGATATCTCAGGCGTGCGGATCTTATCTCCGACTTCCTCGCCGCAAAGATAAAGCTCCTGCTTATCCGTAAATTTCAAAGAGATCTTAACCTCGGAGAGTGCAGCGGTTACCGCTTCTGCATCCTCGGGAGAGATCCCTTTGGAAACCATGTAGTATCCGACGGCTCTGTAAAGCGCGCCGGTATCCACGTAGATAAATTTGAGGCGGGAAGCGATCAGCTTCGAAACGCTGGATTTTCCTGCGCCGCCGGGTCCGTCGATTGCAATATGAGTCATAGCAAGACTCCTTCTTTTTAATATTCTGCCGCACTTTTTCCAGCTAAATAACCGGTTGAAAAGGCGATTTGTAAATTATATCCGCCTGTATAGGCATCCACGTCGATAATTTCTCCCGCAAGATAAAGCCCTGGAAGAATTTTGGATTCCATGGTCTTGGGTGAGATCTCCTTCACCTCAACACCGCCGCGGGTGACGATCGCTTCCTCGATTGGGCGGAACCCCGAAAGAGGAATCGGAAAGGATTTCAAAAGATTCAAAAGCCGTTTTCTTTCCTCCTTGGTTATTTCCCGCACCTTCTTGTGCGCCGGTATATCCGATGCAAGAATGAAGGATTCGATTGCCGCCGAGGGAAGAAGCGAGCCGAGCGCGTTCACGAAGTCGCGGTTGCTTTCCTTTTCAAAAACGGTAATGAGTCTTTCGTCCAAGGTCTTTTCATCAAGAGCACTCTTCCAATCGATGTAAAGCGTTACGTTCGTAAGATCCTCGCCCGCAAGATGCGCGGATGCGGAAAGGATCATCGGACCGCTGACGCCAAAGTGCGTGAAAAGCATTTCTCCAAAATCGGAGTAGAGCGGCTTCCCGTCGCGCTCGATGCGTATCGATACGTTTTTTAGCGAAAGTCCCTGCATTCTTTTGCAATGATCGGACGGGGACTCCATAGGAACGAGAGAAGCAAGTATGGGGGTCACGGTATGCCCGAGCTTTCTTGCGATTCTGTGGCCCGATCCGTCCGAGCCGGTGCGCGGATAAGAGCGGCCGCCCGTTGCAAGGATCACCTTATCAAATACGAGGGAAGGATCGTTGTTGATCTTAAAGCCGCCCTCGAAAGGAAGAACGGAGGTTACCTTTTTGTGAAGGATTTTTGCGTCGGCAACGTACTTTCGGAGTGCGTTGACGATCGTTGCCGCTTTGTCGCTTTCGGGAAAAACGCGGCGCGCGCGCTCTACCTTTAGCTTAACGCCGAGCTCCTCGAAGAGCTGCATCGTGTTGTCGGGACCGAGTGCCGTAAGCGCGGCGTATAGAAAGCGCGGATTTCTCGGCACGTTTTCCATAAATTCCTGCAGCGTGCAGGCGTTTGTCAGATTGCAACGGCCTTTTCCCGTGATACCGATCTTTCGGCCAACGTATTCCATGTGCTCGAAGATCGTAACGTCTGCACCGCATCTTGTTGCGGTTCCTGCCGCCATGAGTCCCGCGGCACCACCGCCGATCACGGCGATTTTGGTTATTTCATTCATCTACAAAACTTTCCTTTATCGTTTTGAATAGACGTTGTATTCGTCCCAGACCTTCTCCAGCTTTTCAAAACGCCTCGTGATGCGGCCTTCGATCTGCTGCGCGATCTCGGCAATCAGCGCGTTCAGAATGCTGAACGGCGCCACAAGCGAGTCGGAGAAGGAGGCCATATCGGACTGTGCCGTTAAAAGGAAGGATGCGTGCTCCGCAAGCGGAGAAACGTCGGAGTCGGTGATCACAACGACCTTGGCATCGTTTTGCCTTGCGAATTTCACCGCGCTGATCATCTTGTTAAAGTAGCGGGGGAAGGAGAAGGCGATAAGCACGTCCTGCTCACCGATGGCGATCAGCTGCTCGAACATTTCCGCGGAGGACGTGGGCTGCACGTATTTCACGTTGTCGAAAATAAGCGTGAGGTTGTATTTCAAAAAATACGCAAGAGCCTCGGAGCTTCGCGCTCCCATTATGAAAATATTTCGCGCGCTGATGATGTTTTGAACGGCACCGTGGAAATGCTCACGGTTCAAATGCTTAAGGGTGTAGCGGATCTTTCTGATATCCGCTTCCATTACGCAGTCTATCATATCCAAGCGGCCGACGCGGTTTTTCGTTACTGCGATTCTCTGATTTGGGGTAAGCTTAATTCGCATAAGCTCTTGCACGGCGCGTTGAAATTCGGCGTATCCTTCAAAGCCGAGCTCGCCCGCAAAGCGAACAACGGTGGATTCCGAAACACCGACGAGGCGGCCGAGCCGCGCCGCAGTCATAAAAGCAACCTTGTCGTAATCCTGGAGGATCGCGGTCGCTATTTTTTTCTGTCCTTTGGAAAAGGTGGAATATTTACGCCGTATACGTTGGGAAATATCAATAGCCATATTTTACCTCGGCAATGTAATAAAAGTTTTATGCGATCTTTTCAAGAGCGGCGGTTATGCGGGCAAGCGTTTCTGCCTTGCCGATAACCTCCATGATCTCGGTTGCACCGCCGGGGGTGGCGCTAAGTCCGGAAACTGCGATGCGAATGCACCACATGATAGCACCCGTTTTGAGTCCCAACTGCTCGTTGAGAGGCGCGAGAGCGGCAAAAAGAGTGTCGTTATCAAAAGCATCAAGATCCAAGAGAATGTCTTTTGCCGCGCAGAGCACGGTCTTGACGGTTTCAAACTCGGAGATCTTGTTCTTCTTGTTAAGGAACAGCTCCTTTTCGTATTCGGGAAGGGCGAGGAAGAATGCCATCTTCTCATCCAGCTCGGAAAGCTTGGCGATTCTGGATTTTAAGAGCAAAAGCATTTTTTCCTTCTTTACCGTTTCGGGGATCTCGGATTGAATGAAGGGCGCGGAAATTTCAAGGAAGCGCTCCTCGCTGAGGGCGCGCAGATATTCGCCGTTGAACCAAAGAAGCTTCTCAAAGTCAAATACTGCGGGGGATTTGGAAATTCCATCCAGGGTAAAGATATCCTTCAGCTCCGAAAGATCGAAGATCTCCTTCTGTACCTCTTTGGGGCACCAGCCGAGAAGCGCAATGTAATTGACGATGGTTTCGGGAAGGAAGCCGTCATTTACAAGATCCTGGAAGGATACTGCACCGTGACGCTTGGAAAGCTTGGAAACCGAGCCATCCTCGTTTTTGCCCATGAGAAGGGGAAGATGTACGTAGGTAGGGCGCTCCCAGCCGAATGCATCGTAGAGAAGCGCATACTTGGGCGTGGAGGTCAGATATTCCGAGCCGCGAACCACGTGCGTAACCTTCATAAGGTAGTCGTCCACTACGTGAGCAAAGTTGTAGGTGGGGTAACCGTCTGCCTTCATAAGGATCTGATCCTGCAGCTCTTCGTTGTTCATTGAAATTTCGCCAAATACCGCATCGGTATATGTCGTAGTGCCCGTAAGAGGCATTTTTTGGCGAATAACGAAGGGAATACCCGCGGCGAGATTCTTTTCCACCTCTTCTGCGGAAAGGTTGCGGCAATGGCGATCGTAGCCGCCGGTCGCATCCTCCTCGTGCAGCTGCTCAAGACGCTCCTTGGTGCAGAAGCAATAGTATGCCGCGCCGAGAGAAACAAGCTTCTTTGCGTATTCCATATAGATCGGCTTGCGGTCGCTCTGAATATAAGGACCGTGCTCGCCGCCAACGTCGGGACCTTCATCCCAAAGGAGTCCCGTGGTTTTCAGCGTGTCTTTGATTACGTCCACCGCGCCGTCAACGAGTCTTTCTCTGTCAGTATCCTCGATACGAAGAATAAAGGTGCCGCCATCGTGCTTGGCGATCAGATAAGCGTAAAGCGCGGTTCTGAGATTTCCGATATGCATATAGCCCGTAGGGCTGGGGGCAAATCTTGTAACAGTCATGTAAATTCCTCCGAAATTGTATCATTGCATAATTTTACTTATATATTTTATCATATTAAAAATATAATGTCAATGGATTTGAAAAAATAGTTTGACACCGATGCAGGATTCTGTTATAATGGAGCTGTAATTATGGCAAGGAAGGCTAAAGATGTATAAATCGGTCTCTACTAAATATTTTATGGCGGTGATGCTGATCCTTGGAATCAGTATCGTTATGCTGTCTTCCATTTTCACGGCAAAGATACATGAGTATACCGTGGATGATAGCGACGAAAGACTTCGCAAGACCTGCGCCACGGTAGCGCAGATGCTTGTTCAACCGGATGCGGATATCAGCAAGGAGCATTTCGGCGCGGCCGTTTGGCAAGCCCAGAATACGATCAAGGGTGTTGTTATGATCAATACCGATCAAAACATCATTGTAACCGATGCAAGCGGCGCGGTTCTTCTTTCCACCGTGGAGGGCGTGAAAAAAGACGCGGATATCGATCTTTCCGCGTTTGAATTTTATACGGACGAGGAGGGGGAGAGGTTTTTATTTTCGATCCTTTCGCTCCTGCCCGATACGTCGGAGAAATACCGCATCTATGCAAAATCCTTGACGAGCAGAGAAGAAACGGTCGGTTATATCATGGCGCTAAAATCCACCACCAAGCTAGATGAGATCCTCAGCGTTACGAGCCGAGCGGTTATTATGGGCTCGCTTTTGATGATTCTGGCGGCAGTGGTTGCGATATATTTCATTACGGAACGAATGATGCGTCCTCTGCGAAGCATGACAAAGGCAACCAAGCGGTATGCGAAGGGGGATTTCTCTGCCAGGGTCGAGGTTTGGGGCGATGATGAGATCGCAGAGCTCGGTATTGCATTCAATCAGATGGCACAGGCGCTGGATAATCTTGAAAAGATGCGCGCATCCTTTTTGCAGAGCGTTTCTCACGACCTTCGCACGCCGATGACGGTGATCGCGGGCTTCATCGATAATATCAACAGCGGAGTGATTCCACCCGATATGCATCGCCACTATCTTGAAATCGTTTCCAACGAGGTGAAGCGGCTCTCACGCATGGTGAATACCTTGCTGGACGTTTCGAGGCTTGAGAGCGGTGATAAAAAGTATAATTTCACGGATTTTGATATTGCGGAAATGGCACGTCTGATCCTCATTTCCTTTGAAAAGCCGATCGAAGAGAAGAAGATAGAGGTTGAGTTCATTGCAGAGGATTCTATTTTCGTTCATGCGGATGAGGATTCGATCCACCGCGTGATCTATAACCTTTGCCATAATGCGATCAAATTTTCTGCCGAAGGCGGTCTTTTGCGTATCAAGCTCGAGAGAACGAAGGATGAGAAGGTTTCCGTCTCGGTATACAACGAAGGGCAAGGAATTGCGGCAGAGGACCTTCCGTACGTATTCGATAGATTTTATAAATCGGATAAGAGTCGCGGTCTTGATAAAACGGGGGTCGGCCTTGGACTTTATATCTCAAAAACGATGATCGATGCACATGGCGAAACGCTTTGCGTAAAATCCGAGGAAGGCAAAAACTGCGAATTTGCTTTTTCGCTGAAAACGGTGGCACCACACGATAAAAACGGTAAAAATTTATTACAATAAAAAGAAAAAGGAGAAGCGGCATGAAAGGACCTACGATCTTGCACTGTGACTGCAACTCCTTTTTTGCATCCGTGGAAACGGTTTTAAATCCCGCATACAAAAACGTACCCATGGCGGTCTGCGGCAGCGCCGAGGATCGCAGAGGGATCGTGCTTGCAAAAAATGAGCTTGCAAAGAAATTCGGTGTTCAAACGGCGGAAACGATATATTCCGCCAAAAAGAAGTGCCCGGCACTCGTGATAGCCGATCCGCACTATGATCGTTACGTTGAATATTCTCGGCGTGTCAATCAGATCTATGCTCGCTATACGGATATCATCGAGCCCTTCGGCATCGATGAATCCTGGCTTGACGTGACCGCCAGCTTTAAGCTTTTCGGAAGCGGAGAAGAGATTGCCGAGCGCATACGCAGGGAAGTAAAGGAAGAGCTCGGAATCACGGTTTCGATCGGCGTTTCATTTAATAAAACCTTCGCAAAGCTTGGCAGTGATTATAAAAAGCCTGATGCCGTAACCGTCATAAACGAAGAGAATTTTCGCTCTATCGTATACCCGCTTCCCGTCTCGGATCTTCTTTTCGTCGGGAAGAAAACCGCAGAGCGTTTACTGCAAATGAACGTGCGTACCGTCGGAGATCTTGCGAACGTTTCGCTCCCGCTTTTGGAGCATAGCTTCGGCAAGCACGGCACGCTCTTGCATCGGTGTGCAACCGGCGAAGAAGATAGCCCCGTAACCGTGCCGACCGACGAGGTAAAAAGCATAGGCCGCGGCTGTACCTTTCGGCGTGATCTTTTAACGCGGGAAGAATGTTATATCGGACTTTTGCATCTTTGCGAGCAGATCGGTGAGCAGCTGCGCGCCAAGGGGCTCGTGGGAAGCACGGTGTCGCTAAAAATCAAGGATGAATACCTCGTGAGTATCCAACGGCAGAAGGCGCTCACCGCGCCCACCGATCTCTCAAAGGAGATTTTAGCTCTCGCTTATGAGATCCTTTGCGAGCAATGGAAATCGGGAAAACCCATAAGGATGCTGACGGTGACCGTGACGGGCTTGATGAAAAAAAGCGAGGTGTCCGAGCAGATCTCTTTGTTTGACGATCCCAAAACGCGCATGAATGAAAAAGAGGAAAAAATTGAAAAAACAAAGGATAGTATACGGCAGAAATTTGGTTCTTCGGCGATTTTTGCCGGTTCTGTGATGGACGAAGACCTTGGTTTATACCGAAAACACAAATAGAAAAGAACCCCGAAAATTCAAAAATTCGGGGTTCTTTTTTCTTCGTTTAGTTTTCGAGTGAAACAATCGTGTGATCGAGATTTGAAAGCATATCCAAGCTGTGTGCCGTCATAATGATAAGCCTTTTCTTGGATTCCTTTTCTATAAGATCGCATAGCTTTGCGCGCAGATCCGCATCCAGCTCCTTAAAAGGCTCGTCCAACAAAAGGACACCTTGATTTGAAAGGAAAGCGCGGCAGAGCGCGACGCGCTGTTTCATTCCGCCGGAGAGCTCATTGGGAAAAAGCAACGTATCCGCTTGTGTAAAATTGAAGCTTTCGAGAAGCTTTTTTGCGTTTTCAATTTCGCTTTTTTTCGGCTTTTCCCAAAGAATTCTCGTGATGTTTTCAAGTGCGTTCAGACTAGGAAAAAGACGGTATTCTTGAAATGCATAGGCGGCTTTTTGCTTTGTGATTTCGCCGCTGAAATCCTTGTCAAGCCCTGCGATTATGCGAAGAAGCGTCGTTTTTCCTCTGCCGCTGTTTCCAACGAGAACGAAAAGTCCCTTTTCGGAAAAGGTATAACTGAAATTCTCAAAGACCTTTTTATCGCCAAAGCTTTTGGTAAGATTTTTTATTATAAGCGGCATTTTTTCTTCACCCACTCTCCGAGCTTGCCCATCAGCTTTTCAAAGACAAGACTCAATATGATGACGGTAATGGTATAGGCGAAAAGATCCGCCCCTTCAAAATACGCCTTTGAAAGATAAATTTCCTTGCCGATCGAATTTTTCGTATAGGCGATGATCTCCGCCGCGATCGATGCCTTCCAGCACAGACCGATACCGCTGACGGTAGAGGGAATCAGAAACGAAAGAAGCTCGGGAAGGTACAGATATCTGAATTTTCTGTATCCTTTCACCTCGTAAATCAAGCAAACCTCTTCAAGCTCCCGATCTTTTTTGTTCAGCGCATCGTAAAGATTGTGATAGATCAAGGGTGCAACCATCAGAGCACCGATCACGATGGGAACGGGAGATGAGCCGATAAAGCACCATAGCACCATGATAAAGGAAGCAACGGGGGTGGCTTTGATCACACTCATCATAGGCGATATGATCGCGCGGCAAACGGTATTGCCGTGAGAAAGAAAGGCGAAAAGGCAACCGAAGGCAAAACCGATCACAAAGCCGAGAAGCACGCGCAACAGGGAAAAGCAAACGTTTTTATAAAAAACGGGGAGAGAAAGAAGGGAGAGCAACGCATGTGCGGTTTCGGAAACCGTCGGAAATATAAAATTCAGATCCAGCGTTCTTGCAAGGATCTCCCAAAGAGAGAGCCAAAAGGCCAAGGAAAGAACGCCTAAAATATAAGGATAATAACGCTTATTTACCATAGTAGAACGCCGTGTCGGGCTGCTTTCCGCCAACCGTGGCGGCGGAGGAGCTCAATAAAACGTCGTAAAATGCGACGAGCGTATCCTTCATTTGTTGCCCGGTGATCAAAACGATAGAGCCGTCGAGATTTTCAAGTGCACTCGTTGCAAGAGGGAGCTTGGGAATGATGCCCGCGCTTACAATGGTCGCGGCTGCCGCTTCGCGGTTTTCCTTTGCGGCAATATAATCCACGGAGGCCTTATAATCCTTCAAAAATTCATCCACCTCGGCCTTGTTTGCTTTGAGGAAGTCGTTGCGAACGACGATGCAGCCCATGGCAAGGGGCTGATCCGAAACCTTCTCCCATTCCTTGGAAAGATTCAATTTCACAACGAAATCTTTGGACTGATTTTTTGCTTGCATGATCGCCGCGCTGACCTTAGGCTCGGGCAAGACCGCTATCATCTCGCCTTCGGACTTCACGACCGCTTCAACGAGAACATCATGATCCTTTGCGGAGCTGTCAATGGTAGCGTTTACTTGGTTCTTTTCAAGAATATACTTCAAGATCGGCTCTGTGGTGGATCCCGGAACGCTTGTAAGGATCGTTTTTCCTTCCAGATCTCGAATGCTCTCGATCTTTGTGTTTTTATCGGCGATAAGGTAAAGAGAGCCGAGTGTGTTGACCGCGATGACTGAAATATCCTTTCCCTTGTTGAAAAGGTTTGCCGCAGCATTGGTGGGAAGGCAAGCCATATCTACATTTCCGCTGAGAAGCTCGGATGCCGCAGTATTGGGGTCGGTGAAGGGGGTGAAGGAATAATCCTCGGAATCCTCGGGGGTGTCCTTTATTAACTTTGCCATTCCCATACCGGTCGGTCCTGCAAGGTAGGCGACGGATATTTTTTCTCTTGGATCCGGCCCACAGGAAGCGAGGGCAAGCGTGGCAAAAGTGAAAACGAGGAAGAGAGAGAGTAGCTTTTTCATTATTTTTTCTCCTTAATTTGATTTTCGATGTAATCGGGTTGAAGAATCTCAACCGCATTGTCGCGATATATCAAAACGCCTTTTTCCTCAAGAGAAGCAAGCGCGCGGTACAGAGAAGCCCGTCCTGCGCTTATTTTTCGTGCAACGCCGGAGATCGGGAAGGGAAAAAGGGCGCCGCTTTTTCGGTATTCTTGTTTTAAGTATGCGATGCATTTGTCTTCGACGGTGGCACCGCCGAGTGTTGCGACCTTTTGATTCAAAAAGGTAACGCGGCCCGCGAGAAATCGTATTACGTTCATAGAGACCGCGGGAAGCTGCTCGATCAGCAGGATCAAGTCGTCGTGACTCAAAAAAAGGATCTTGGTTTCTTTTTTTGCAATGACAGCGGTGGGATACGGTTCGCTTGAAAAAATGGAAAGGATACCGAAGCTGTCTCCCTTTTTTAGGGTGTTAAGCACCAGATCGTCTTTCATGACGACGCATTCGCCCGAAAGGATAAACGCGATTTTTTTGCTCTCCGAGAAATTTAGATCTGCGCGCTCACCTTTGGAGAAAATCGGGGTTTTGCAATCAATTTTTCTTGGCATCTTTTCGATATCTTCAAAGCGAACGCCCTCGAGCAGAAAGGTTTCGGAAAGAAACAAAAACTCTTTTTTGTTCATTTTTTCACCTCAAACTGTATCATCTGATACAATTATACAACAAAACAGACCCTTTGTCAAGCGAAAAAACAGTCAAAAAATATTTTTCTTGATTTTTCTTTCGTCAGAAGAAAAGGTATTGATTTTTAAATAATAATATGATATACTATAAAAGTAATATTGTTTTAAAATTATGCCAAACGGCATCGGAGATATTGTATGGAAAATTTTTCTGCATTCATTGAGTCAGTCGCAGAATCCTTCGTGAATTTCAAGGTTTGGGATGTGATCGATATTCTCCTTCTCACGGGGCTGCTTTACTTTTTATTTCATTTTGTATTCAGCCGCAAGAGTAATGCGATTTTGGTCGGCATTGCGATTTGCCTGCTTTTGTTTTTCGCGACCTTCATCTTCAATTTGAAGGCGACGCATTTTCTGCTGAACTCGGTGATCCGTATGGGCGGTCTTGCGCTCCTGATCCTTTTTCAACCGGAGATACGTGATGCGATCGAAAAGATCGGTTCCGGCGCGCTCACCAGCATTTCTTCGCTTGGCGATCGTAAGAAAAAGGAAGCGATGCATTCTGCGATCGAGGAGATCTGCAAAGCGGTTGAGGATCTTTCCAAAACCAGAACGGGTGCTCTGATCGCTATTACGCGCACGACGAGGATCGACGACGTGCTTCAGACGGGAGTTGCCGTAAATGCGGACGTCAATTCCTTCCTTTTGAGAAATCTCTTTTTCCACAAAGCACCTTTGCACGACGGTGCTGTGGTGATCGATAATGCGCGCATTGCCGCGGCGGGCTGTCTTTTGCCTTTAACGCGGCGTTCGGACGTGGACAGTGACCTCGGAACGCGTCACAGATCGGCGATCGGACTTTCCGAAACGAGCGATGCCGTGATCATCGTTGTTTCCGAGGAGACGGGAATCATTTCCGTTGCCAACGACTGCACGCTTACGAGAAACTATACCCCCGACTCGCTTAAAGCCTATCTCATGCAGAAGGTTTTAAGAGAACATCAAATTTGATAATATCTGCTTTTGCTTTTGCAAATTGGAGGAAAGCATGAACAATAAAAGATTGCATTTGCTGAAAACGGCGCTTGGCGTGCTTGGATGCTTGCTTGGGGCTGTGATAATTTGGCTTTTTGTGAATTTTTCAATGTGATGCGCGATCTCTCGGAGATTGCCCCCTGTTGCTCGGATTGGCGGGTATCCCCCGCCAATTTCATTTTTTGAGAAAGGAGAATGCGTATGAAGGAAACCGCTTTGATCATAAACGATATTGCGCTTGCCGTAACCGATTCGCAGGATGAGGCTTTTTCTGTCGCGCGTTCTCGTTTGAAAAAAGCAGGGCTTTCTCTTTCGAACGCGCGCTTCTCGATATACAGAAGAAGCGTGGATGCCAGAAAGAAAAAAGACATCCGTTTGGTTTATTCCGTCGTTGCCGTCGGAAATTTTTCCGTGATCGATGCGGCGAAAATGAAAGAGCTTCATATTGCGCTTCTTCGGGATGAGAATATATCGTATGCTTTTGGAAATGAAAAGCTTTCTCACCCCCCGGTCGTTGTCGGTGCAGGTCCTTGCGGCTTGTTTTGCGCTTTGCTGCTTGCCAAAAACGGATATGCGCCCATTGTGCTTGAGCGCGGCGCGAGCGTGGAAGAGCGCGTTGCTTCGGTTGCGCGTTTTCACGAGAAACAGACGTTGGATCTCGAAACCAACGTTCAATTCGGCGCAGGCGGAGCGGGGACCTTTTCGGACGGAAAGCTTATCACGCGCCTGAACGATCCGCACACGGCTTATATCCTTAAAACTTTGCTTGAGATGGGCGCGGATCCCGATATTCTTACGAAGGCGAAGCCCCACGTCGGCACGGACGTTTTGCGTACGGTTACGGAAAATTTGATCCGTGCGATAGAAGAAAACGGCGGTCGCGTTTTGTTCCATACGAAATTTCTTGAAGCAATTGAGCGAAACGGCGTTGTTACGGCAGTCAAGACCTCCGGGGGCGAGATTGCGGCAGGTGCGTTGATCCTTGCTATCGGTCACAGTGCAAGAGATACGTATGAAGCGCTTCTTTCGTCGCCGCTTTCCATTGAAGCAAAGCCTTTTTCTGTCGGTATGCGTATAGAGCATCTTACCGAAAATATAGACCGCGCCATGTACGGCGATTTTGCAGGGCATCCTGCGCTCGGCCATGCGGAATACAGTCTTTCGCATAATACCAAGGTTCGCGGTGTCTACACCTTTTGTATGTGCCCCGGCGGCACGGTCGTTGCGGCGGCGTCGGAGCATGGGGGCGTTGTTGTTAACGGTATGAGCGAACGGGCAAGAGACGGAAAAAACTCAAACAGTGCCGTGGTATGCTCGGTTTTTAAAGAGGATTACGGCGCAAAGCCGCAGCTCGCGATCGATTTTCAAAGATCCATAGAACGCGCCGCCTTTGTCGCAGGCGGAAGCGATTACAGCGCTCCGTTTTGCACGGTGGGGAATTTTCTCGGCTCGGCGGCAGAGCATAGGTTGGGAAGCGTAGCACCCACTTATATGGCGGGAAAAAAGCTCCGCTTCGCCCGTCCTGAAAGCTACCTGCCGACGTTCGTTACGGAAAATATTCGCTCGGCACTTTTTTCCTTCGATAAAAAAATCGAGGGATTTGCCGCTTCCGATGCATTGCTTACGGGAGCGGAAACAAGAACGAGCGCTCCGATCCGCATTCTTCGCAATCCCGAAACGCATCTTGCGCTCGGTTATAAAAATCTTTATCCCGGCGGCGAAGGCGCCGGCTACGCGGGCGGTATCACAAGTGCCGCATTGGACGGTACTTATATAGCCATTTCCTTAATGGAGCAATACGCGCCCTTTCACTAATTTTAAATCCTTGAGCACGGGTGAAATCAAGACCGTGAGGGACACCCCCTAAAAGGTGATATTCCTTTGATAATAAAATGGAAGGCGAGGCATCTGCCTCGACTATGGTTAAAATAATGTCAGAAAACACAAAGATGCTTCGGGAGAAGCGATGGGTTTTAAAATCCGCGCAAAATCCCGGACTTTCGCATGGAGCGAGCGCCATTGCAGAGGGCTTGAACATCCATCCGATCGTCGCAAGCCTCTTGTATTCGAGAGGGTATAATACACCCGAGGATGCAAGATCGTTCCTTGCAATGGAAAGCGAAATGCTCTGCAATCCCTTCGAGCTGAAGGATATGAAGGCGGCGGTTCGCCGTGTTCTTGCCGCGACGTCGCGCCGTGAGAAAATTACGATCTACGGCGATTATGACGTGGACGGCGTTACCTCCGTTTGCACGCTTTATCTGTATTTAAAATCAATTGGTGCGATCGTGGATTACTACATTCCCAATCGAGCAACCGACGGATACGGCGTTACCAAAGCCGCGCTTGATTCTTTGAAAGCCGGTGGGACCGCGCTTGTCGTTACTGTGGATACGGGTATTACCGCCATCGAAGAGGTGCAGTATGCCAAGAGTATCGGGATCGATTTCGTAATCACGGATCACCATGAATGCCGCGCAGAGATTCCGCGCGCCGAGGCGGTCGTGAATCCCCACAGACCCGATTGTCCTTATCCTTTTAAGGAGCTTGCGGGTGTCGGCGTCGTTTTTAAGTTTATTTGTGCGATCGAAGAAACAAGAAGCACGAAAAGCCGTATCGCCGTGGCACAGAAAATGTTCTCCTTCTATTCGGATCTTGTTGCGATCGGTACGATTGCCGACGTTATGCCTATTCACGGAGAGAACAGAATTATCGTCAGCTATGGCTTGCACATGATCGAAAACACCAAGAGGCCCGGTCTTCTTGCGCTTATGGATGCGGCCGCAAGCCGCCCGGATGAGCGCAAATGGGATAACAAGAAAAAGAAATCCATAAAGATCTCCTCCGGATATATCGGCTACACGATCGCGCCTCGTATCAATGCGGCGGGACGCATCAAAAGCGCAACGCGCGCCGTGGAGCTTTTTCTTTCCACGAATTACGATGATGCTTACGCGATCGCAGAAGAGCTTTGCCTCGCAAATAAGGAGAGGCAGAATGAAGAAAACAAGATCATCCAGGATGCCTTCCGCATCATAGATGAGGAAATGGATCTTGAGAAGAATCCCGTCGTGGTTCTTTCCGCAGATAACTGGCATCATGGCGTGATCGGTATCGTGGCATCGAGAATTACCGAGCGCTTCTGCTGTCCTTCTATACTCGTCTCCTTTGAGGGCGGTGAGAATGCGGTAGAGGGTGTTGACGTCGGAAAGGGCTCCGGGCGCAGTATCAAGGGAATGAATCTCGTGGATGCGCTTTGCCACTGTAGTGATCTTCTCGTGAAATTCGGGGGACACGAATTGGCCGCCGGTCTTTCGGTTACGAGAGAAAATCTTCCGCTTTTCCGAGAGAAGATCAATGCTTACGCCAGAGAAAATCTTTCTGCGGCGGACATGGTGCCAACGATAGAAGCAGATCTTGAGGTAAATTTTGAGGACGTTAATATGTCGCTTGCCGAATCTCTGCGTGCGCTTGAGCCGTACGGTGTCGGCAACCCGGTTCCTACCTTTGCGATGTACGGCGTTTCGGTTGCGGATATCTCTCCCGTGAGCGACGGTAAGCACACGAGATTGACCTTAACCAAGGATGGGCGCGATCTCACGGCAATGTTCTTTTCCGTATCGCCGAAATCTCTCGATATTTTCGTCGGGGACAGTGCGGACCTGATCTTTAATCTCGACGTGAATGACTGGATGGGGCGTCGCTCCGTTCAGCTGATCGTTAAGGATATTCGAGTTTCCGAAAAGCAGAGCGTCAAGCAAGATGACGAGCGCGAGCGTTTTCGAAAGATTTGGGGCGGTGCCCCCTTTCTCCCATCCGAGGACGTTTTGCCCGATCGCAACGATTTTGCGGCGGTGTACCGACTGATTCTTTCTTCGTCTCGCGTCGGTATTGAAACTCTCGGCCATCGCGAGATCTGCGCCAAGGCCTCTGCAGGGGCGGAAGGCAGACGCATTGGATATATTAAACTGAAAATCATCATCAAGGTGCTGATCGAATTGAATATTGTTGGGATCACCGAGGTGGCAGAGGAGCTTTATACCTTCCATCTGCATTACAACTCAATGAAAACAGATCTTGAAAAATCCTCGCTCTTACGCAGATTGCGGACCCAACAAAAAAACGCGACGGCATCGGATAGGTAAACTGACATGTATACTGAAATGAAGCCACTGCTTCAAGCAATTGAAGCAAGTGATAAAAATTACAATCTCGAAAAAATTAAAAATGCTTTCCTTTATGCCAAAAACTTGCATGAAGGACAGATGCGCCAGAGCGGAGAGCCGTATATCAGTCACCCCGTTTCCGTAGCAACGATCGTTGCGGGGCTTGGCTTGGATACCGATTCCATCTGCGCCGCCTTGCTTCACGATACGGTGGAGGACTGTTCCGATCGCACATGCCTTGAAACCCTCACCAAAATGTTTGGTTCAGAGGTTGCGATGCTTGTGGACGGCGTAACGAAGATCATTCAGGTACAAGTGGCGGATAAGGAAGAAGCACATATCGAGAATATTCGCAAAATGCTTCTTGCAATGAATAAGGATATTCGAGTCATCTTTATTAAGCTTTGCGACCGTCTGCATAACATGCGAACGCTGGCCGCAAAGAAGGAGGATCGGCAGAGGGCCATTGCGCTTGAAACGATGTATATCTACGCGCCGCTCGCGCACCGACTCGGTATGCAGAAGATCAAGCAGGAGCTGGAAAATATCAGCTTATATTATCTGGACCGTATCGGTTATGACGAGATCCAGCAATCGATCGACAAAAAATACGGCCAGAGCCGCTCGTTCCTTGGAGAAGCGGAGCAGATCCTTACGACGAAGCTGCGTGAGAACGATATCAATTTCACGCTCGAAAGCCGTATAAAATCCGTATATAGCCTTTATCGCAAGGTCTATGTGATGAACCGCGCGTTCGATGAAATTTACGATTTTTATGCGGTTCGTATTATCGTTCGCACGGAGCTGGAATGCTATACGGCGCTCGGCCTTGTGCACGAGCTTTTCAAATCCGTTCCCGGGCGCTTTAAGGACTATATATCCACGCCGAAGCCGAACCTGTACCGCTCGCTGCATACGACGGTCATGGGACGCGGTGCCGTTCCTTTTGAGGTGCAGATCCGTACCGAACAGATGCACCACGAGGCGGAATACGGTCTGGCGGCACACTGGAAATATAAATCCGGCGAAAAGAGTGGAGCGGATATTGACGAAAAGCTGCGCTGGATCGCACAGCTTTTGGAATCGGATGAAAACACGAGAGATCCCGATGAATTTATGCGTTCCTTCAAAACGGATATTTTCCACGACGAGACCTTCGTTTTCACGCCGAAGGGCGACGTGATCTCTCTGCCTCTCGGCGCAACGGTCATTGACTTTGCTTACGCGATCCATTCGGCTGTCGGTAACAAGATGGTCGGCGCAAAGATCAACGGTGTGATCGTTCCGATCGACCGCGTTCCCAACAACGGCGAAATTATTGAGATCCTCACGTCCTCGAGCTCGAAGGGGCCGAGCCGTGATTGGCTTAAAATTGTAAAGACGGGTCAAGCAAGAACAAAGATCCGCCAATGGTTTAAAAAGGAAAAACGCCCCGAGAATATCGTGCTTGGACGTTCCGAGGTGGAAAAAGAGGTTCGCCGTCTTAGCCGCTCGATCACGGATGCGGAGATCGACGAGATCGTGGTCGGCGTTGCGAAGCGAATCGGAATTCAGGATGCGGATGACTTTTATAATACGCTTGGCTTCGGCGGCATTTCCTTGCAACGTTTTCTTCCAAGGATCAAAGAGGAAGTGGAAAAAATATCCGCCTCAAAGGATCCGCAGCCGATTTCCGTTGAGGACGAGATCAAGAACGTCAAGATCAAGCAAAATACGCGCGTGCATTCGCACGGCGGCGTGATCGTAGACGGTGAGCGCGGATGTCAGATAAAATTCGCGAAATGCTGCAATCCCTTGCCCGGTGATAAGATCATCGGATTTATCACGCGCGGATTTGGCGTCTCTCTTCATAAGATGGATTGCAAAAACGTTATAAGCGGCTTAAACGATCCCGAGAGCAAATCGCGTTTTGTATCCGCCGAATGGGAAAAGGACGATGCCGCAGGGTTCGGTGCTTTGTATGAAGCGGCACTTTCGCTCGAGCTTGAGGACGATATCGGCGTGATCGCGACGATAACGATGGCACTTGCGGAAATGAAGGTTTCCATTGTGCAGATCAATATGCAAAAGTCCAAAAGCGGAGATCGCATGATCGTGCATCTTGCGATCCGATGCAAAAACACTTCGCATTATGATTCGATCGTTTCGAAGCTGCGCCAGCTTCCGTGCGTTCTTTCCGTCGTTCGCGGCTATACCAACTGAGAAAGGATAAGCGTATGACGGCTGTTTTACAAAGAATCAGACAAGCCACCGTATATGCGGACGGCTTGTTGTCCGGAGAAGTTGGGCACGGCCTGTATATTTTGCTCGGCGTGGAAAACGGCGACGATATAGACGATGCGGCAGTACTTGCAGAAAAGATTGCCAAGCTTCGCATTTTTGAAGATGCGATGGGGAAAATGAATCTTTCCGTGCAGGATGTTGACGGCGAGATCATGGTGGTTTCCAATTTCACCCTTGCCGCAGATTATTCGCACGGTAACCGCCCGAGTTATATCGGTGCGGCTGCGCCCGCGATCGCCGAGGCGCTTTACGATCGTTTCGTTTCCATGATCGGAAGCAAGGTAAAAAAGGTCGCAACCGGCAAATTCGGTGCGGATATGCGTACCGATATGCAAACGGATGGACCTGTGACGATCGTGATGCATTCTTCGGTTTTACGCAAGAAATAAATTTTGGGAGTCTTCTTATATGATTCTGCATATAGATGGCGAAATCAATAAATATTACGTACAAACGCTTCTCATGGCCTTTTTCCCGGGTTCTACCTTTGGCGAAAATGAAGAAATAAAGGATGGAATTCCCGAAGCGTGGGTAAACGTTTATGCCGATGACGACGGTTCTTATACCTCGTACGTTCGCATACGCCTCAACGACCGTGTTTGCGAGGCGACGGAAACGGTATCGGGCAAAGAGAAAATTACGATTTCCACGCATGCTTCTTTGGCTGTTGGCCGTGCGATTTTTGCGGCGGGCAAGGAGCTTATCGGGCATATTCCGCCTTGGGGAATTCTCACGGGTATCCGTCCTGCTAAAATGGCGGGCGCGCTTCTTGCACAGGGGAACGGTATTATCCGCTCCAAACGCATATTGCGTGACGAATATTTCCTTGCGCCGCAGAAGGCGGCGCTTGCGGTCAGCGTTGCTTCCACGGAAAATAAGATCTTAAAGAAAATACCGAAAAACGCATGCTCTGTATACATATCGATTCCGTTTTGCCCATCAAGATGCTCCTATTGCAGCTTCGTTTCATATACAAACGCCAAGCTTTTATCATTGATCGATTCGTATCTTCAAGCCATTCTTGAGGATATAGATAACACCTTTTCTATCATTTCCGAGCTTGGAATGCAGGTTTTGACCGTTTATATCGGCGGCGGTACACCGACGATCTTGACCGCAGAGCAGCTGAAAATGCTTCTTTCGCGCATCGGGGCTCATATCGACGTTTCAAAATTAATGGAATTCACGTTAGAGGCAGGACGTCCGGATACGATTACAAAAGAAAAGCTTGCGGTTGCAAAGGAGTATGGCATAACGCGTATCAGCGTGAATCCGCAAACCCTAAACGATGAGATCCTCAAGGAGATCGGCCGCCGCCACACGGTGGAGGACTTTTATCGTGCCTTCGAGCTTGCCAAGGAGAGCGGGATCCGAGATATTAACGTAGATCTTATAGCGGGACTTCCCGGAGACGATTTTGCGAATTTCTCGGAAACGATGGATAAGATCATCGAGCTTGC
>JAFVQL010000006.1 GCA_017504785.1 Clostridia bacterium
GGTGATACCCTTGTGCGTTCCCGCAACCTTAAAGTCCATATCACCGTAGAAGTCCTCAAGACCCTGAATGTCGATCATGGTATCCCAGGAGCCGTCCTCGGCGGTGATCAGACCGCAGGAGATGCCCGCAACGGGAGCCTTGATCGGAACGCCTGCATCCATAAGAGCAAGGGTGGAACCGCAAACCGAGCCCTGGGAGGTCGAGCCGTTGGAGCTTACAACCTCGGAAACAAGGCGGATCGCATAGGGGAACTCTTCCTCGCTGGGAAGCACGGGAAGCAGAGAGCGCTCTGCAAGTGCACCGTGACCGATCTCGCGGCGGCCGGGGCTGCGGAGAGCCTTCGCCTCGCCGGTGGAGTAACCGGGCATATTGTAGTGGTGCATATATCTCTTGCTGTCCTCTTCGTCAAGACCCTCGAGTCTCTGGGAATCGGAAAGCGTACCAAGCGTTGCGATGGTAAGAACCTGCGTCTGACCTCTGGTAAACAGACCCGAGCCGTGTACTCTCGGAATTACGCCTACCTCTGCGCCAAGAGGACGGATCTCGTCCATACGGCGGCCGTCTACACGCTTCTTATCAACAAGGAGCCAGCGACGAACGATCTTCTTCTGGATCTTATAGATAAGCTCGGGAAGAATTACCTTGATGTCGGGATACTTCTCCTCGAAGGTGGCAACGATATCGTCCATAATGGGCTGCATCTTTGCATCGCGAACGGTCTTATCGTCGGTATCAAGTGCTTCCATTACGCGCGTCTCGCAGTAAGCAAAGATCTCGTCAAACATATCGTGATCCAGCTCGCCCGATGCATAAGCAAACTTGGGCTTACCGATCTCGGCAACGATCTCGTTGATGAAGGCAACGAGCTTCTTGATCTCGTCATGCGCGATCATGATCGCCTGGAACATATCGTCATCGGATACTTCCTTCGCACCTGCCTCGATCATTACGACCTTCTCTGCGGATGCCGCAACGGTCAGCTCGAGAACGCTCTTTTTGCGCTGCTCGAGAGTGGGGTTCACGATAAACTCGCCGTCTACCATACCCATGAACACACCGCCGATCGGTCCGTTCCACGGAATATCGGAGATGGAAAGCGCCACGGATGCACCGATCATAGCGGTGATCTCGGGAGAGCAATCGGGATCTACGGACATAACCGTCAAAAGAAGGGATACGTCGTTACGAAGATCCTTCGGGAAAAGAGGACGAACGGGACGGTCGATCACACGGGAGGTGAGAACGGCCTTTTCGGAGGGCTTACCCTCGCGCTTGAGGAAGCCGCCGGGGATCTTACCTACGGCGTAAAGCTTCTCATCGTAGTCTACCGAAAGAGGAAGGAAATCAATGCCCTCGCGGGGTGCGGCGGATGCGGTGGCACACGCCAGAATGGTGGTCTCGCCGTAACGGATCAGCGCAGAGCCGTTTGCAAGGCCTGCGATCTTACCGGTCTCGATCACGAGAGGACGGCCCGCAAGCGTGTAGTTATACACCTTGTGGTTTTCGAAGGTTTTAAAATTCTCTACCATTTTTTACTCCTTTTTCCGGGAGAGGTGCGAACATAGCACTTAACTATCCCTTCCGCCTGCGGAAAACATAGTTAACTGCTACTTTCGCTCCTACCCATTTTATTATTTTTCTGATTTTGGGGTTTCGCAAGAAACGGGAACGGTCTTGCCGTTCCCGCTCTGCGCTTTGGATTGAAAAATTACTTTCTCAAACCAAGTCTCTTAATTACGGCTCTGTATCTCTCGATATCCTTCTTTGCCAGATAATTAAGAAGCTGCTTTCTGTGACCAACCATCTTGGAAAGACCTCTCTGGGAGTGGAAATCCTTGGGGTTCTTCTTCATGTGCTCGGTAAGAGAGTTGATTCTGTCAGTCAGAATCGCTACCTGCACCTCGGGCGAACCGGTATCCTTCTCATTGATCTTGTACTCAGCAATGATGGCGGTTTTGGTCTCCTTAGAAATCATCGTTCTTCACCTTTCTTAATATTTTTTCCTATATCCACGTGCAGTGCGGGTGAAGTACACAAACTACGCAGGCCCTAAAAAGGATGCCGCGGAGCAAGGTCATACACAACACATAGACATAGGTTGCTTATGTATTATAACACAAAAAAACGAAAAAGTAAATAGGTTTTGCAAAAATAATTTTGAGAATATTATATAATTGAAGATTTTCAGCGTTTTACCGTATCGTCTTCCCTATGGGATCCCTCTTTTTTATGAAAATGCAATCGATGCGCCGGCTTATCCAGCTCCGAAAAACGAATCGCAACCGGCATATCCCAATGAAATACGGTGGCACACATACGGAGCGCAAAAACAAGCGCCGCACCGACCAGCATACTGATCGGCAAGGAAACGCCCCAGCCGTTGAGAAGCATGAAAGCGCCGCCGCCCGCCAAGGCCGCAAGCGCATAAATACGCTTTTTCAGCACCCACGGAAGCTTGCCGAGGATCACGTCACGCACGAGACCGCCGACGATACAGGTGATCATACCCATCACGACCGCAACGAAGGGCATGTTCGGCGCGCGGTTCAGGCGCATGATCTCAAGAGAATACTGCGTTCCCGTGACAGCAAACGCACTGATACCGATCGAATCGAGGATATTATTGATATTCTCAACGAGCCGCTCTCTTCGCAGATATGCATCGCGGAAAAAGGATGCAAGGAAAAATACGATCAAGGCGGTAACGATACAGCAGATAAATTCGTATTTCATTTCAAACAAAGAGGGATACGGATAACGGTTCAAAATGATATCGCGCGTAAGTCCGCCGCCAAAGCTGGTGATCACCGCAAGGAATACCACGCCGAAAAGATCCGCCTCGCTGCGGATGGCGACCATTGCGCCCGAGACCGCAAAGGCGATCACGCCTACATAAGACATCACAGTAAGAAAAACATCCATAACTATTTCCTGCCTTTGAATGAGAGAGTCGAATTTTTAACTCTAAAAAATCACAGCTTGGAAAGAAGCAGACGCAACGCCTCCGCACGGTGGCTGATCGCATTTTTTTCCTCGTCCGTATACTCCGCTACCGTACGCTCACTTCCCGTAGGCACGAAAAGCGGATCGTATCCGAAGCCGCGATCGCCTCTCGGGCATCTCGTGATCGAGCCGTAAAAATACCCTTCGGCCTCCACCGTCTTGCCGTCGGGATACGCAAGCACCATGGCGCAGGTATAATGCGCGGCACGGTTTTGCTCGGCTTCAAGCCTTTTAAGAAGAAGCGCGTTATTCGCCTCGTCGTTTCCGTGCTCGCCGGCAAAGCGCGCGCTGAAGATGCCGGGCGCGCCGCCCAAGGCGTCCACGCAGATACCGCTGTCATCCGCCAGGGCGCAAACGCCGGAGATCTTTGCGATCTCCTTTGCCTTTTTTCTCGCGTTTTCAAGAAAGGTGCTTCCGTCCTCAACGGTTTCATGCTCGATGCCGGATTCACGCAAAGACAAAATCTGCTCGAATTTTTCTCCGAGAATTTCTTTTATTTCGCGAATCTTATGTGCGTTATTCGATGCAATGATAAGCTTCATTTTATCACTCGCTTTTCTCTTTTTTCTCTATTGTAGCACAAGTTTTCGTTTCTGTCAATCCGCGTTTTTTTACATACAATAAAAATGTCACAACTTTTCTTTTTTAGGAGGAAATATGGATCCGATCTTTTATTACGACGGCAAGCTTTTTAGAGGGGACGAGGCCGCCGTTTCCTTTCGGGATCGAGCGATCTTTTTCGGTGATGCCGTTTACGATGCCTGCCTCGTGCGCGGCGGTACGCCCTATCTGCTCGATCGGCATATCGACCGTTTTTTTGACGGGCTGACAGCTCTTTCAATGTCGCCGCCGATGGAAAGAAACGCGCTTTCTTACCTGCTTTCGGCACTTTGCAAGCGCGCCGAGTGCGAGGTGGCGTTTCTTTATTTTCAAGCCTCGCGGTGCGCCGAAACGCGCCGCCACTTTTTTACCGAGGGTGACGGAAGCCGCCTAACGGTCACCCTTTCCGAAATTCCAAAGCCCGACGAAAGCGCCACGCTTCGCCTGATCCTCGAAAAGGACCGCAGATACGAATACTGCAACGTTAAAAC
>JAFVQL010000007.1 GCA_017504785.1 Clostridia bacterium
GCTAAAACTATAATTGCCCTTGCGGGCAAGTTATGAGTTATGAGATACTTCGTATCGTTATGATTGGCTTCGCCAAGTTTAAGGTTTGATGGGCAATCCTATCATAACGCTTGCTGTGCGAAAGCGAGCCTCATAACTCTAAACTAAAACGAACAGAAAAAGAGCAGGCATACAAGATTTTCTTGCGTGCTTGCTCTTTTTTTAGAGAAAGTTTTGGCGCCGCCCCGAAGCGGTAGAAATCTATGGCGAGCTTGGAGGAAAACGGGAAAAGATGCCAAAAATTTTAATTGTTTTCGATCTGTCTGCCGGCGGCTAAAAGTTTTGAGCAGAAAGTTTTGGCGCCGCCCCGAAGCGGTAGAGATCTACTGCGAGCGGGCGGCGGCGGAATCTTATGCCAAAAATTTTAATTGTTTTTGCTCTGTCTGCCGGCGGCTAAAAGTTTTGAGCATATTTTTTCGTTCTTCATCCCGAAGCCGTAGAAATCTACGGCGAGCTTGGAGGAAAACGGGAAAAGATGCCAAAAATTTTAGTCGCACAGTGTTGCTGCCATCACGGCCTTGATAGTATGCATACGGTTCTCCGCTTCGTCAAACACCACGGACTGCGCGGACTCGAATACCTCATCGGTCACTTCCATAGAGGTGATGCCGAACTTTTCATAGATTTCGCGGCCGACCTTGGTTTTCAGATCGTGGAAGGCGGGAAGGCAATGCATGAAGATGGCGGTGGGCGCGGCGTTCTTCATGAGAGCGGCGGTTACCGCGTAGGGAGAAAGCTCCTTGATGCGCTCTGCCCATACCTCGGCAGGCTCACCCATGGAAACCCAAACGTCAGTATACAGAACGTCGGCATTCTTCGTTGCCACCATGGGATCTGTCTCAAAGCGAAGGGTGGCACCCGTTTGCGCGGCGATCTTCTCGCACTCTGCGACAAGAGCCGCATCGGGGAAAAACTTTGCGGGGGCGCAGGCGGTGAAATTCATGCCCATCTTCGCACAGCCGACCATCAAAGAGTTGCCCATATTGTAGCGGCAGTCACCCATGTATACGAAATTCACGCCCTCGAGGCGGCCGAGCTTTTCCTTCACGGTGAGGAAGTCGGCAAGGATCTGCGTGGGGTGGAACTCATTGGTAAGGCCGTTCCATACGGGAACCTTGGCATAAGAGGCAAGCTCCTCGACAAGCGCCTGACCGAAGCCGCGGTATTCAATACCGTCAAACATACCCGAAAGCACTCTTGCCGTATCGGCGATGCTCTCCTTTTTGCCGATCTGCGAGCCGGTGGGACCAAGGTAGGTCGAGCCCATGCCGAGATCCGAGGCGGCAACCTCGAAGGAGCAACGGGTGCGGGTGCTGTCCTTTTCAAAGATCAGGGCAATATTCTTGCCCTCGCACAGCTTATGCGGAATGCCCGCCTTCTTCTTTGCCTTCAAATCGGCGGCAAGATCCAAAAGATATGCAATTTCTTCACTCGTAAAATCAAGAAGCTTCAAGAAATCTCTGCCCTTTAAATTCATCACTTTATCCTCTTTTTTGTTTGTTTTAGTTCATTTGCAAACAATTCTTTGCATATTCGATCTGTTTCTTCACGGAAGCAAGCGAGGTTCCGCCCTCGGAAATTCTCGTTTCCACGCAGGTGCGAAGCGAGATCGCCTCGTAAACGCTTTCCTCAAAGAGCTCGCTCTCGGCACGGAAGGCACCTAAGGGAAGCTCCTCAAGGACCGTGTTTTCACGAATGCATTTGGCAACGAGGCCGCCCGAGATCTTATAGGCGGTGCGGAAGGGCATGCCCTTCTTCACGAGATAATCCGCAAGGTCGGTCGCGTTGATAAAGCCCTTTTGTGCCGCGCGGAGCATATTTTCCTTGTTTGCCTTCATGGTTGCCACCATACCGTCAAAGACCTTAAGACACATCGTCACGGTGTCGATCGCATCGAAGACGCCCTCCTTATCCTCTTGCATATCCTTATTATATGCAAGAGGCAGACCCTTCATGGTGGTGAGAAGTGCCATCAGATCGCCGTACACACGCCCCGTCTTTCCGCGCACAAGCTCCGCCATATCGGGGTTCTTCTTCTGCGGCATGATGGACGAGCCGGTGGTGAAGCTATCCGAAAGCTCCACGAACTTAAACTCCCAGCTGCACCAGAGAATGATCTCCTCGGAGAAGCGGGAAAGATGCATCATCAGCACCGAAAGCGCAGAAAGCATCTCCAGAGCAAAATCTCTGTCCGAAACACCGTCAAGGCTATTGAGGCAAATGCCGTCAAAGCCGAGCTTCTCTGCCTCGAAATAGCGATCGGTGCGATAGGTCGTGCCTGCGAGGGCACAGCAGCCGATGGGCGAAACGTTCATTCTCCTTCTGCAATCCGCAAGGCGATCGATATCGCGCAGGAGCATCATGGCGTATGCCATCAGATGATGCCCGAAGAGAATGGGCTGCGCTCTTTGCAGATGCGTGTAGCCGGGCATGATGAGATCTGCATATTCCTCTGCCTTTTCGGTCACGGTCGCGCAGAGCTTCTTCGTCAGCGCGCGGATCTCGTCCAGCGCGCGGCGCAGATACATGCGGAAATCCAGTGCCACCTGATCGTTTCTGCTTCTCGCGGTGTGCAGCTTCTTTCCGAGGTCGCCGAGTCTTTCGGTCAAAACCTGCTCAACGAACATATGGATATCCTCTGCCGTCATATCAAAGGCAAGCGCACCGCTCGAAAGATCCGAAAGAATCGAGGAAAGCCCCTCGATCAAGCGATCCGCCTCATCCTTTTCGATGATGCCCTGCGCGCCGAGCATAGCGGCGTGCGCCATGCTGCCCTTAATATCCTCCTCGAACATTCTCGAGTCAAAATGAATGGAAGAATTGAAATCGTCCGCCAGCACGTTGACCGCGCCGTCGGTTCTTCCCGCCCACATTTTAGCCATATTCTTTATCCTTTTTAAAATTTCAAGGGGCTGTCACCCTCGTTCAAGGCGACAGCCCTAATTGTCATTTGCTTTGCAAATTACTTCTTATTCTTTGCGTTGACCTGTGCCTGCACCTTGATCGGAAGGCCGAAGAGGTTGATGAAGCCCGTAGCGTCCGTCTGATCGTAAACCTGGTCCTCACCGAAGGTAGCAAGCTCCTCGGAGTAGAGCGCGTAGTCACTCTTCACGCCGGCCTTGATGATGTTGCCCTTGTAGAGCTTCAAGCGAACCGTACCGGTCACGTTCTCCTGCGTCTTATCCACGAATGCGGAAAGAGCCTCGCGCAGAGGGGTGTACCACTGGCCGTTGTAAACGAGATCTGCGAAGGTGATCGCAAGCTCTGCCTTCTTGTGCGCGGTCAGCTTATCGAGCGTCAGCGTTTCAAGATAGTTGTGAGCAAAGTAGAGGATCGTTCCGCCGGGGGTCTCGTATACGCCGCGGCACTTCATGCCGACAAGACGGTTCTCGATGATGTCGAGAAGGCCGATACCGTTTTCGCCGCCGAGCTTATTGAGAGCAAGGATCAGCTCCTTCGCGCTCATCTTCTCGCCGTTGAGCGCAACGGGAATGCCCTTTTCAAAGTCGAGGGTGATATAGGTGGGCTTGTCGGGTGCTTCAATGGGAGAAACGCCCATCTCAAGGAAGCCCTTTTTCTCGTAAAGAGGCTCGTTCCATGCATCCTCAAGATCCAGACCCTCGTGAGAGAGGTGCCAGAGGTTCTTATCCTTGGAGTAGTTGGTCTCGCGGTTGATCTTCAGAGGAACGTTGTGTGCCTCCGCATAGTCGATCTCCTCCTCGCGGGACTTGATGCTCCACTCACGCCAGGGAGCGATGATGGGCATATCGGGTGCAAACGCCTTGATGGCAAGCTCGAAGCGCACCTGGTCATTTCCCTTACCCGTACAGCCATGGCAGATCGCATCCGCGCCCTCTGCAAGAGCGATCTCAACGATCCTCTTTGCGATGATGGGACGGGCAAAGGACGTACCGAGCAGGTACTCCTCGTACATAGCACCCGCCTTCACGGTGGGAATGATATATTCGTCAACGAATTCCTCGGTGAGGTCCTCTACGTAAAGCTTGGAAGCACCGGTCTTGAGTGCCTTCTCCTCAAGGCCCTCCAGCTCGTCTGCCTGACCAACGTTACCCGATACGGCAATGACCTCGCAGTTATTGTAGTTTTCCTTGAGCCACGGAATGATGATCGAGGTATCAAGACCGCCCGAGTACGCAAGCACTACCTTTTTAATGTTCTTCTTATCCATTGTTAAGTCCTCCAACGTTCGCGTGCGGCACACGGCCGCTTTTGTTTTGATGATGATATTGTACCACCAATCGAATAAATATGCAAGACTTTTTTATAAATTTCTTCATTTTCAGCAGGTTGCACCATCATATAAAGAACATGGCTTTTCCGTTTGTTCAACTTTTTTCGAATAATTGCATATTTATACGCATAATGCAGAAAAATATGCAATTATTCGTTTTTGGGAAGATTTACGACCCTTTTGCCGCACTTTTTCGCATATCGGGCGGCGGCGTGTGCACCGCCGCTTTCCCTCTCCGCGCAGCAAACGACGCGGTCTGCCCCGCGCCGCCATAAAGCGCCCTCTTTTCTCGATCGCGCCCTTGGGAGCTTATGCAAAATATTAAAACAGAAAGCGCAGAGCGCCTTCGCGGCTTTCTGCGCTTTTTGCTATCCCTCTCGGCGGGCGTTAAAGATCACACCCTTAAAACGATATAGTTCGTGTACGCCGTTTTTCCGTCCTTGTCCGTGACCTCGGCGCGGACGAATTTTTCGCGCGGCAAGATCTTATGGCGGTGCTCGGTGAGATTTTCGCCGCGGGAGCAATAGCCATCCGCCCACGCGACGTTGGTAAACAGGCTGATGCGGGACACGGGCGAGGAGCGAACGACGATCTCATCCCCCTCCACCGCGATATGCACCTCGGGGCCTTGCGTTGCATAAAATCTCCCTGCCCGCACGGCGGCAAGGATCTCAGACTCACTTGCATCCTCGGCGCACTCGACCATGACGGCGCATTTCGTTTCATCGTTGCCCGCGTAGTAATGCGTATCGTCGGTTGCCAAGAGAAGCATGGGCTTTCCAAGACAAGCGGCGAGATCGGCAAAGCAGCCCGAATAGGGGCGCGAGGACTCTCCCGCATCCGAAACGCTGTTATAGATCTCCGTTATTGCGACGTCCCCTAAAAGCAAGGCGGTCCTCGGCTGGTTTAACGACCATGCGGGATGCGCCAGCACGGGCGTGCCACCCGCTTCGAGAATTTTCTGCACGATCTTTTCCGCGGGAAGCCTTTTCTCGCTCCCGATCTCGGGATCGCGCGCACAGCCGAGCGCAAGAATATGGTACACACCCTCTTCTCCGCAACACAGGTTCGTGTCGTACTCTGCGCCCGAAAGGATCTTCAGCCCCGAAAGACTGCCGCCCGCCGAGAAAACATAATGGTCGGTCAGAGCGATCGCATCGTAGCCTGCCGCTTTATAAAGGGCGGCGGCCTCCTCGGGCGTTTTCATTCCGTCCGAAACCGTGGTATGGGTATGGAAATTGATCTTCATGCGGCTATGGCCAAGCATATCCTTAAACATATAAGACTCCTTTTCTTACAGCGCGATGCGCCCCTCGTCCAGATCGCAAATGATCTTCGCAATGGCATGCGCTTCGTTGGAAACCGTGATCCGATCGGCGGCATTTTTCGCCTTCTCCGAGGCGTTCTCCACCGCGATGCCAAGCCCCGCTGCGGAAAGCATCGATACGTCGTTATCATAGTCGCCGACGGCGATCGTTTTCTTCGGATCGATGCCGTAAATATCGGCAAGGCGCAAAAGGAGAGCGCCCTTTGAAACGCCCTTCGGAAGGATCTCGAAGATCGTTTTCTCCGAGCGGATAAAATCAAATTTTTCAGCGAGCGGATGCGTTGTGAGAAGCGCTTCCAGCTTCGAAAGCTCACTATCCTCCATGTGCAGAAAGATTACCTTCGCCACGGGCTCCTTCACCTCGGTATAATGGCAGGTGATATTCGGAAGCCCCGTCACGGCACGGAAGCGGCGCATCGCCTCGTTATCCTTATTAAAATACACGCGCCGCGCCACGTTCACTTGGATGCCCATATCGGGCATCCTCTCATCCACGAGGGAAACGAGCGAGAGATACGACTCGTGCAAGGGGTTAAAATACAAAAACGTGTCGCTCTCGTAATCGTAAACGCCGCCGCCGTTGAAGCAGCCGATCGCCGCGTTCGGGCGCACGGCCTCATAAATTTTGCGCGCCGCCTCGGGCACGCGCCCGGTGATAAAAGTGAAGCGTCCGCCCTCTCTTTGAAAGTAGCGGACAGCTTCTAAATTTTCCTTTGAAACCGATTTGTCGGCACGCAGAAGCGTGCCGTCCAGATCCGAGCATATCAGAATGCCCTCAAATTTTTTCATACTCTTTTTTTACTCCGAAAGCTGCTTTTCGATCACGTCGCGCACGATCCATTCCAGCTCATCCCACTTGCGCTGAATATCCTTGGCAAGCGCCAGCTGACAGCGCGTACGCACGAGGTTGTGCTTCGGGTATACGCATTTGAAATATTTGTCGCCCGTGATATAGTCGTCAAGGAATCTTGCGGCAAGCTCGATCGTGATCGCAAAGGTCGCCTTCACGAGGGTCGCGATCTCGATGTTTTCAAGCGCGCCCTTCGTTGCGCCGATGAAGCCCTTGGCAAACGCGCGAAACTTCGCGGTATCAAAGAACACGCGCGAGATATCCGCCTCGTCCTCTGCCGCGGTATTCGCGATGAAGCGCACCGCATCCGCAAAGTCGTACATCGACATGCCGGGCATAATGGTGTCCAGATCGATCACCACCAACGGCTCCTTGGTCTTGCGGTCGAAGAGAACGTTATTGCACTTGGTGTCGTTATGCGTTACGCGCTTGGGAAGCTTGCCGTCGGCAAAAAGGATCGAAAGCTCCGAGGCGAGCGCGCGGCTCTCTTCGATATATTTCACCTCTGCCGCCACCTCGCGCACGCGCCCGTAGGCATCCTCCTCAACGTGCATAAACAGCGTATCGAGGCGTTTTTTCGTGTTATGAAAATCCGGGATCGTTTCGTGCAGCAACGCGCCGTCAAAGTCCGCAAGCTGCATCTGGAAGTTACCGAACGCCTTGCCCGTTGCTTCAATGACCGCGAGGTCATCCGATGCGTTGAAGGTCACGCTGTCCACGTAGTTGATAACGCGCCAGAAGGAGTCGCTATCCTGCACAAAATAGTTCAAGCCCTCGTCGGTATGATGGAAATGCAGGCCGACCTGATCGGGATACTTTTCGCGGATAAAGGTGGTCACGCGATCGATATTCTCCATGATCTTCACGGGGCTCTTAAAAACGTGCGTATTCACGCGCTGGAAAAGATACGACTTCAGCGTATCGTCTGCGCGCATATAAGTAACCTTATACGTCGCGTTGATGTTTCCCATGGAAATCGCTTGGTAGGAATATATCTCTCCCTCAAGCCTAAATTTTTTTCCGATAACTGTTAAGGTGTTGAACATGCTGTGTTCTCCTTATCGCATAATTCCTTTATATTCTGCCTTTACCTTCTCATAGCTCTCAAGATTGCCAATATCATACCGTTTTCCCGGCATCTGCATCGCGTGCACGCTCGTTTGCGTACACAGCCAAGCAATATAGCTGCCCGGCGCATCCGTGCCGCAGCCGCTCTCTATGCCCTCTTGCACAAGTTTAGCGTCTCGATTTGTGTAATAATAAAAGGGAGGACAGCACCAATGCGTTGCGGGGGTGGGCGACTTTTCGGTCATATTCAAGACCCTTTCGTTCTCATCCACCGTCACAACGCCGCATTTCAAAAGCTTCTTTTCATCCGCTTCATAGTAGCGCATGATGCAGGAGGTCTGCTTTGCCTTTGCATAGAAGATAAACTCGGTCAAGCTGAAATCCAGAACGTTATCGCCCGCGATCACGAGCATATCGTCATCCAAGCCGAGCGTATCGATCGCAAACTGAATGTCCTTCACCGCGCCGAGGCGGGTTTCGTTGGTATCCGTTCCGTCATCCACCACGGTGATCTTTTGTTGCTTGCTCTTCGCCCAGTCCTCAAAGTGGCGCGCATATTTATGATTGGAGATCACAACGTATTCATCCACGGCGGCCGCGGTATCAATATCGTCAACCAACCAATCGAGAATGGTTTTTTCTCCGACCTTCAGCAAGGGCTTGGGGAAATTCTCGGTTAAAGGATACAGTCTCGTGGCATAGCCTGCCGCCAAAATCAAACATTTCATAGCTTCACTCCATCTGCACTTTCACAAATATGCACGGAATACTTTCCTTCCAGGTGCGGAAAGGCTTTTAAATATTCTTTTGTTACGGTTTCAATAATATCGGCTTCATAGGCAGGGTCAATCATTCCGAGGCAGCAGCCCTTGAAGCCCGCGCCCGAAAAACGCCCGCCATAGATCCCCTTCGTCTGTGTCATGATCTCATAGAGCTTGATCAGCTCGGGAGAGCCGGTCTCCCAATTGTGGATCGAGCTGTATCCGCTTTCAAAGGAAAGCTTGCCATAGGCCTCGATATCGCCTCTGCGCCACGCCTCTGCACCTCTTTGAACGCGGTCAAATTCCGTGTACCAATGTTCTGCGCGCTTGCGCCAGCTATCAGGCAAGCGTTCCCCATATTGATGAAAGACCTCAACGGGAACGTCGCGAAGATTGGTTTCGTCAAACTTACCGTATTCCATACCCGCAAATGCTTTCAGAGCATAAGCGGCACTGCGGCACTCATCCACACGCATATTGAAAGCCGAGCCGGCTAAACTTCTTTCGAGACCGCTGAAAAATACGGCAAATTTATACGGCTTCATCTTCGGAGATTGAGGGATCAATTCATAACTGTCATCCATGAGATCCATATACAAAAGATGGTCCTTTTTGCAATACACCTCACAGCTTTGGTCAAGCTTTCCGCAGGATACGCCAACGTACTTATTCTCCGCTTCCTTGGAGATCGCGATCAGCTCACTCGGCGTTAGCTCGATTCCGTTCATCTTGCAAAGCGCGGCCAAAAACGTCAGGATCACCGCCGCCGATGAGGAAAGACCGCCGATCGGAAGCTCTCCGTCCAAAACCGCGCAAAGACCTCTGCGAAGCGGATACCGCTTATGAAGCGCGATCGTAGCGCCGCGCAAATGATCCGCCCAGTCGTCTTCCTTCGTTTTGGGAGTCGCTTCCACGTGCCATTGTGCTCTTTTTTCAAACTGCAACGACTGTATTTCAATGACACCGTTTTCCTTCGGACCGTACGCAATATGAATTCCCTTATTGATGGCAAATCCGGTGATCTTTCCAAGCTGGTGATCGGAATGCGCGCCGATAGGGCAAACGCGGTATGGGGTAAAAGCGGTATATTGCGGTTCTTTTCTGTATGTTTTTTCAAATGCCTCGTATGCCGTCATAAATATTCCCCTTATGAATCCTCTTATAAGTTTTTTGCGTTTTGTGCATGCATCTTCCGCTGCTGCGTGTGTTTCGCTATGGCAACCTATGATGCAAATATTATTTGTTTTGATAAAATTCGTGGTACCACTCCGCGAATTTCCTTAATCCTGCGCGCAAGGAGGTTGCAGGCTTGAAGCCGAAATCTCTTTCCAGTGCAGAGGTATCCGCATACGTGATCGGCACGTCGCCCGGCTGCATAGGAACGAGCTTTTTGTGCGCCTCAAAGTCATAATCCGCGGCAAGCACCTTGGCTCTAATGAGCTCTTCTTGAAGAATGGTTACAAAGTCCAGCAGATTTTCGGGATCGTTATTTCCGATGTTGTAAACAGCATAAGGCGGCAAAGGAAGGCCGTCCTCTCCCGTCTTTTTCTCAGGCGCTTTTTGCATCACGCGCTTTACGCCTTCCACAATATCGTCTACATACGTAAAGTCTCGTTTACAATTTCCGTAGTTAAAGATCTCGATCGTCTCACCCTTTAACAGTTTGTTGGTAAAACCAAAGTACGCCATATCCGGGCGTCCCGCAGGTCCATAAACCGTAAAGAAGCGAAGTCCCGTCGAGGGAATATTGTAAAGCTTGGAATAAGCGTGCGCCATCAGCTCGTTGCTCTTTTTGGTCGCCGCATAGAGGGATACGGGATTATCCACCTTGTCGTCCGTTGAATACGGGATCTTCTTATTGGTTCCGTACACCGAGGAGGAGGAGGCATACACCAAATGCTCCACCGGGTGATCGGTCTTCATCGTCGCGCGGCAGGCCTCAAGGATATTATAGAAGCCGATGATGTTGCTCTCGATATACACGTCCGGATTCGTGATCGAGTAACGCACGCCGGCCTGCGCCGCAAGATTTACGACGACGGAAAAGTGATTCTTTTCAAACAAACTCTCGATCAGCCCTCGGTCCGCAAGATTGCCCTTGACGAATTTCCACGTGCAGTCAGGATGCGCGGCAGAGAGCTTTTCGATCTCGGAAAGACGGTATTCTTTGATAGAAACGTCATAATAATCGTTCATGCTGTCCAATCCCACGATCTGAATTTCGGGGACGGTGCGAAGCAGCTCCATCACGAGATTCGATCCGATAAAGCCGGCCGCACCGGTGACAAGAATTTCTTTATTTTTCAAATCAATGTTTTCAAGCAACATATCATACACCTATCATTTTTGTTCAAGGATATCTGCAATTCTCTTGCAGGCAAAGCCATCGCCGTAGGGATTGCTTGCCTTTGCCATGGCATCGTAAGCCTCCTTGCTTTCAAGGAGCAGCTTGAAGTTTTCATAGATCACCTGTTCGTCCGTTCCGACAAGCTTCAGCGTTCCCGCCTTGATGCCCTCCGGGCGCTCCGTGGTGTCTCTCATTACCAAAACGGGCTTACCGAGCGAGGGAGCCTCCTCCTGTATGCCGCCGCTGTCCGTGAGAATCATAAAGCTTCTTGCAAGGAAGTTATGGAAATCAAGAACCTCCAAAGGCTCAATGATACGAATACGGTCGAAATCACCGAGCTCCTCTTCTGCCGCCTTACGCACAATGGGATTCATGTGAATGGGATAGATCGCCTTTACGTCCGGATGCTCGTCCATTACGCGGCGGATCGCGCGGAACATATTGTGCATCGGCTCGCCGAGATTTTCGCGGCGATGCGCCGTGATCATGATCAAGCGGCTATCCTTTGCCCACTCCAGCTCGGGATGCGTATATTCCTCACGCACAGTGGTTTTCAAAGCGTCGATGGCGGTATTTCCCGTAACGTAGATCGAAGCGGGATCCTTTCCCTCGCGCAGAAGATTTTCCTTTGAAAGCTCCGTGGGGGAGAAATTATATTTTGCCACAATACCAACCGCCTGACGGTTGAACTCCTCGGGATAGGGGCTATAAATATTATAGGTACGAAGTCCCGCCTCCACGTGACCGACGGCGATCTGCTTATAGAAGCACGCCAAAGCCGTCACGAACGTGGTGGAGGTATCACCGTGCACGAGAACCACATCGGGCTTCACCTCGTCAAGAACCGCGCCGATCTTATTTAGTATGTTCGTCGTAATATCAAACAGAGTTTGTCCCGCCTTCATAATCGAAAGATCATAATCGGGAACGACCTTAAAGGTATCCAATACCATATCCAGCATCTGGCGGTGCTGACCGGTCACGCAGACCACGGTTTTTATGTTTTTTCTGGACTTCAGCTCGTTTACGAGCGGGCACATTTTGATCGCCTCGGGGCGCGTGCCAAAAACAAGCATGACTGTTTTCATATTACTTCTCCTATCGGTCTATAATAATGGTATTTTTATCCGCTGGATTCTATATACAAATCGATGCGATGCCCGGTCCAATGGGTCACGCCGGAGTTTACGCTCACGTGATCGCCCGGCGATATCCAATACGGCTCCGCCCCAAACGAGGCAGATGAATCCATTTCACACTGATCTCCAATCCCTGTGAGCGCCAGAGCTTTATTGGATCGCGATGCAATTTATACCTTTGAACGGGTGATTTTAACATGGAACTTAATTTCCCTTGTTTTTATTCAGAAATCCTTTTCCTTTTTCCAGAATCCAAGTAAACGCTTCCACGCGGAATAATAAAGATAAGCAAAGATAAACCAAAAATCCTACCAAAATCTGCAATCCGAGCATCAATATACCGGACAGCTTTATTAAATAAGGCAAAAAACCGACCACAGCAAACATAACAACGGATAACAAAACAGGCGGCAGGATATCCATGAGCTGCTCTTTAATATGCCAAGATAAGCACACCCTCATCGCAATAATAAATCCAACCAGTGCTATCAGATCTGCAACAAGCAAAAATATTACCACTGCAAACATCTCTTTTAGAACCAATATAGAGAACAGCGCTCCCAAGAGAGCTACCGCATTGATTCCAGACATCAGTGCCATAGCTAATCCCGCCTTATCAATTGCCAACAGCACTTGATGATATATCATCGTCAAAGGGCGTGTCAAATACATAATACTGAAGATTTGAATATAAGGGACACACGCACTCCACTTCGATGTCAGAACCACATCTACAAAGGTTGGTGCCACCGCACAAAATCCAAAGAGCAACGGGCAGAGCAGATAGTTACTAAACTTTACTGTCTGTCGCAGCTTATTCTTTAACAAAGCCCTGTTCTCTTGATTTTTTGAAAAATACGGAAGCATCGCCTTGCTGATCGCAGAATTCACATTATTGACCAGCAGAGACGGATATTTTTTTCCTTGATCCATAACAGCAAGATCTGCCGGGCCGAAATGCTTTCCGATCAAAAAGCTTTGTATTTCCAAAACGCCGGTGCTTATAAGATTCGCGCCGAGAACCTTACTGCCGAATCGCCATATTTCTTTTGCTTTTCTGAACGAAAACTGAAATTTGGGAATCCAATCGCAAACAAAAACAAATACCAATGTGGCAATGAATGTGTTGCTCAAATACTGAGCCACCAACGACCAAGCACCAAAGCCCTTGTAGGCCATTACGACGCCGATAATACAAGAAATGACAGTTCCGATAATCGTAGAGACAAAATATTTCTTAAATTGCATTTCGCGCTGAACCTTGGCCAGCTGTATCGTATTCAAAGACGTCAGTATAAGCCGTATGCCAAAGACTCTGATAATGGGCGTCAACATCTCCAATTCATAAAAATCGGCAATCAGCGGCGCCGCAAAAAACAAGCCGGCATACAGAATAAGCGATATAAAGAAGCTCAGCCAAAATGCTGTATTGTATTCAATCGAAGAAACCTCTCTTCTCTGTACCAGCGCAGTTCCGAATCCGGAAGTAACAAATACATCACACAAAGTAATAAATATCATTACTATGGCAATAATTCCGTATTCGTCAGGCGTTAGAAGTCTCGCCAAGATGATTCCGACAATGACCGACACCAGTTGTGCAGAGATCCTCTCTAAGAACGACCAAAACATACTGACGCCAATACTACCGGAAGCATTTTTTTTATCAGACATTCTTCTTACCTCTATGAAAACTTCCCAACACTCTTTCAAGCAATCTTTGTTTAAAAGAGCGCACATATTTTATGTTATAGTATTTCGCAAGCTCTCCACCGAAGCTCATTTTAAATTTGTCAATTCCGTTGGGCTCACAAGAGGATGAAATTCCACCCCAATCATAACGATCCACCCCAATAGAAGACAAACGTTCCATGTCCTTAAAGTGCAGATATTTATTGGCTCTTCCAATGGCATTTCTCGCAGCATTATCAGCAACTCTGAACTCAGAGCACGAATGCAACAGCCTGGATTTGTTTTCACACACGATGTATGAGTGAAAAACGACCTCAGAACCATCGATCAAAGCCACCGAGATAAGCAAATGCCCGCTCTTGGCGTATGCGCGCAGCTCACCGATCGGCAGCTCTATACCCGGCATTCCCTTTTCAGCATACATATTCGTATACAGAACCGCCATTCTTTTTAACACATCATCGTTTTGATTTACGTCATCAGAGGAATAAAAACAAATCTGCACCCCTTCCCGCTCGGCTCTGCGAATCTCATTCCTTGTAGTAGAAGAGAATCTTTGCATGATCTCATCCGTATCAGCGTTTAAACAACTGATCAGACTTTCCTGCTCATGACAGCTCATGTATTTTCCTTCCAAGGGTACGGGATTGGCACAAACAAAAATATTATCCGCCTTTGTGCGTAGCTTATGTACACTTTCGTATGTATCAAAGCCCTCAAACCAAATTTGCTCAGATGATAAAAATCGTCCTTTATAGCATATTCTCATATTCAAATTCTCCCCTTGATATCCTCTGCGTAACGCTCGATCGTCTCTCCCTCAAAGTGTTTGGATGCCGCATCAAAAATTACGCCGAGATCTCTATACAGCTTTTCTATATCTTCTTCGGTTTTAAAGGTGGGGCTGCCGCCGGGCATGAATTCCGACGAATGTAACATAAACATGATATAATCCATATCCTTATCCTTCGCCGCCTTATGGATCATCCAAAGCATTTGATTTACATTCGCTCCTGTGGGTCTTAACCAAACGGTTCTCCCCCGGATACCGCGATAAAGCTGTTTCACCTTCTCTTTTAAGGTAGCTCCATCAGCAAAAAAAGGCCGCTTCGTGGAATAGAGTGTAACCGGAACCTCCAAGAGATCACGATCTTCAAAAACAAAATACGGCTTGGTCGGGAAGTGTGAGTAATCACTTCCCATACTCCCCTCGGTTGCGCCTGTATTGCTACACCAATTGATTCCCGGGGTTACCGAGCAATCTACGGTATATCCGTATTTCTTTAATAAAGAAAAATACCTCTCATCCATGGCCCAACGTCCTGCTCTGTGCGAAAGAATCGGCATTTCGAACACGTCCGCCAAATATTGAGTCATAAACGCTATTTTTTCTTCCATTATCTCGTCAGAATACTCTATCAGATACGGTGCCGCCGGCACCTGCAGCTGATTTGTGAGTTCAACAAGGGGGGGAGAATTCCACGCATGCAAATGCATACCTATGCTGCAGCTATTATTCTTCAATGCCTTTTTTGCAAAATCCACGAAGACCTTGGAGCTTGCCATTTCATAGTTCGTCAAATAAGTCGGCTTGAAGCCATAACGATCGCACTGATTCTGAAACCTTTGTAAGAATCTTGCATTTTCTGCTGTCACGGCATCTCCGGGTTTCCAACGCCACAGGTTATCGCCTTCGGTATCGATTGTAATGATAAATTTTTTCATTTTATCTCCGCTTTCTCTCGTCCTTGATAGTAGGCACGCTTCTGTTGCATGTCCTCATATATGCAAATTCCGATCGCAACGAAATAAAGGACAAATTCTTCCAAATTTCTGGTTCCGTTTTCTGTAAACGCATTTATGATAAAAACAAGCTGTGTAAAAAGTGAAAATTGCAAATATCCTTTATCATTGCTTTTACAAAGTAAAACGATCGTCTTCAGAAGGTAATATAAAAGCATTACCATGAAGAACGAGAAGCCCACGATTCCCGATTCGCAAAGCGTTTGGATATATGCATTATGCACCTCCATTTCCGCACCGGTGTTCGAAATGAAATTGCCGGCACCGATTCCAAAAACAGGATTGCTCCTAAACGCTTCGAGCGCGGTTTGGATCAATTCCATTCTGCTGGATGCAATCGACTCTCCTTGCTTATATTGCTCCAACGCATCTGCAAATCTTGTAAAAATACCGATATTGGTGGATGCCAAATAATCAATATTCGATATCACAACAAACAGTCCGCAGAAAATAACAAGTGCAATTATAAAAAATCGTTTCACCCTTTTAGACAAGCTCTTTCCCGAAAAACAGTATATCGCCAAGGGGACCATAATAGAGATCACAGAAAGCATTCTCTTGCCTGTGAGGAAGATCAAAGCGATAAAAAGCAACGCGATCGGAACAGTCCAAAACCGATTGAATTTTTTTCTATATAGGTAAAGCACCGCCCCTTCCGCCATGATCAAAATGAACGCGCTTTGCCCAAGCTGATAGGTAAAGCCGGCATAATTCATTACGCTGCCCCAATACTTGATGTGTGTATAAGAGGTAAAAATGGTTGCCACATTGGAATAATAAAAATCCGGAAACAATATCTGGACAAATATACCGATCGACACAATGCCTCCGGATATTATCAAGAGGTTTTTGGGAATCGTATGCGGAAAATCTGTATTTGCGGCAATAATAATCAAGAGAAGGCAGTCCATCCAGTAGGAAGCCGCTTCAAAATTAAAACTGATTCCATACTGGAAGATGGTATAAACGATAAACGGTAAACATATTGCCGCAGAAATTGAAAACTCAAAGATTTTCCCGAGCTTATATACCGTGTAGCACAACGAAAGGGTTAAAAAAACAAATGCTACATACACAAGCCCGGATACAGACCATACTGTTGACGATAATAAAAACCGCCAAAACGCATACATGATCATCAAGGAAACGGAAATTTTTTTTCCTTTCTGTTTTGTTTCTAATGCCACCGGACTCATATTTTCCCCCTAAAAATTCTTTTCATAAACATCGCGCAATTCATTTATCCCGTTTTGAATGGAATATTTTGTCAAACTGCATGCGATTTCATCGTGCGGAACTTGATCGTCCATGGCACGGATCCAATCTGCGATGGGCGCATCCAAGGCGATTCTGTTCACGCGGTCAGAAACCACCACGCTCTGCGGGATACTGTCTGCCACAACACATCTAACTCCGGCGCACTGCGCCTCAACCGTCACGATGGAGTTTGATTCATAAAACGAGGTAAGCATAAAAACGTCCATCGCCCGATACATGCGTTCCACATCATTACGCTGACCGACAAATACTACCTTTTCCTTTATACCGTATTCTTTGATCCATTGCTCACAATGGGACCGCTGCTCTCCGTCTCCCACGATCATCAAGAAAGCCTTTTCGTTTCCCTTTTGGTATTCATGAAAGACCTTGATCAAAAAAGACAGATTTTTTATCTTGCTTAATCTTCCCACAAAGCCGATCACGAAAGCATCTTGCGGAATACCGATCTCCTTCCGTATATCTTCTCTGCTTTCATCCACGGAATATCGATTCAAATCGATCCCGTTGTGGACGACCGAAACATCAGAGATGCCATATCGCTCCTTCGCCTTTGGAACCTGACTTTCCGTCACACAAACAGGATAAAAATGCAATTTATTAAAGGCGAATCTCGCCCACTTAACGTACCTATCCTCAATTGCATAGGGATCGCTATGCAGGGTGTGGACAAAAAGCTTGGCCTTCGAAAGCTTTTCGGGTATCACCGTGAATGGCAATATACCCGTCAGATGTGTATGAATGATGTCCGGCCGATACTTTTTTATTTCTTTATAGAACAGCCTTTGACAGCGAAACCAATTGATCATAGTCCGTACGACCGGAATTTTCGTGCTCGGTTTATAGTTACAGTAAACGACCGGAAGCTTTTCCGCTATGACGTCAGCATCGTTTTTGCTCCCGTTTGGGGCATCTCTGACAATCAACCGCACTTCATATTTATCGTCATCCTTCATACCTCTTAAGATATTCATTACGACCGTCTGCGCGCCTGCAACAGATAGATCGTAGATTATATGAAGAACTTTTATTCTGTTAGCCATTTATTCGCCCTTCTTTTCCTCTGCAATATTTCTTGCAGGTATACCCACCAGTATGGCATTGTCCGGAGCGTCTTTCAGCACAACGGCATTGGCGCCGATTTTTACGTTATTGCCAATGCTTATTTTTCCAAAAATTTTTGCTCCGGGTCCAATATATACATTGTCTCCGATCGTAGGAACATCCTTCTCATTTTTGTTCGCACCGATGTTAACGCCTACGTGGATCCGACAGTTTTTACCGATACGGGCGTTAGGATTTACGATTATACTCCCATAATGTGCAATGCTTAAGCCTTCTGCAAAGCAATTTTCAGGGATTGAAAAGCTCAGCCGAAGCGCCAATCCTCTCAATCTCCATTTATAAAACAAATACCTTGGAGAGCGGTATCCCTTTTTGCAGTTTCTGAGGTATTCGCATTTTCTGAGCAAGATTTGAAATTTCCAAATCGGATCCTTCATTTTCAAAAACCAAGTCGATCCATTCGGATATAATGCCTTCTCATCCTCGTGAAGGTATCTTTTTAAATCGCTTTTGCTTTCTATCATTTGGCTCTCCCTGAGGTTTCCTCTATTAAGCGAAGAATCTTTTTGGCGCGGACATCAATATCAAACTCTCTTGAATCCATGTACACCGCATGGCCCAAACGGCTTCGAAATTCGGAATCGGAATAGATCTTAACGATTGCATCACGAATCTCATCGACAGAGTTTGGATCGATCCGAATTGAATTCTCATTCGTAAGAATATCATCATTGAACGGAAGATCAGAGGATATGATCGGCAATCCGCACGCCGCCGCCTCCACAATCGCATTGCAAGAGCCTTCATTCAAGGTCGGCAGACAAAACGCATCTACTGCGTTGAGAAAGATCGGCACCTGATCGTGTTCCAACGCTTTGCAAAATACAACCTTATCGCCACAAGGCGGAGTATCTCCCCGCCCGGCAAAGGCTACATAAACGTCATCCGCTCCGTTAACGGCCTCTAACAAGCGCTTATCGCCCTTTCTATCAACAAAACCGCCAACAAATCCAACGATGAATTTATCCTGCGGTATACAAAGCTCCCTGCGGCACTCTTCTTTATTCCGCTTATAGAATAAAGTCATGTCAACCGAATTGGGCGCGATGATCATCGGAATATCCGCAAACACCTTCTTGCCCTTTAATACGTTTGCATTATGCGTTGAAACCGCAACAATTCCGGTAAGCCCTTCGATATCGCTTTGCGTTAATTCTCTGAAAAGATGAACGATTTCCGTGTCATAATTGCATTCGCCGTATGCGACGTAAGAAGGTATATTGCGGTATTTTCCGATTTTTATAGCAGCCAAACCACCGCTTAAGAAGAAATGCCCATATACAACGTCAAATTCCTTTTTGAGCCTTTTTGCACATTTGAATGCGCTCCTTTGGAAAAGGGCTTCCGTAAAAATTCCTGTGTTTATCTTTCCGATTTTTTTAGCAGACAGCGAAATATACCTCGGATGATACACCTTTACCTTAGCACCCTTGGGGGTGACATCTATCCTGGTTTTCGACACCTTCCTTATGTCACGCCCATAACGGGTAACCGGAACAGGCGATATTACCGTACAGTCAATTCCCGCATCCGCCATTGCAAAAATCAAATTTTGAAAAAAAACATTTCTATAACGGTTGTATTCATCCGGATACATACCTACAAATAAAACTTTCAAAATTCCACCTCAAATCACTGAATTATAAATTCATCGATCTTATTGATATATTTATTATCCTCATCGATCACACGGTCCAGCTCTCTGCTGCAAGCCTTATCGAACGATTCGCTTTCGATATTTTGATAGTAGTCATAGAGTTTCTCTGCAAAATCCTCGTTCGGAGGGAATGCGACACCAAGACCGCCCGCCTTTGCCCACGCCGGCTTAAAGCCTTCCGGTTCCACCAGCTGCGGAATATGATAGATCATTCCATCATAGAAACGGTTGGATACTGCATATTTCAGTTTATTGCCTGCATTCTGCGTGTAGCCATAGCAATTGTTGAGAATGTGTGCATTTTTTAACAACAACGCTTTATCGGCGTTGTTATAAGACCCCGTAAACAAAACGTTCGTAAATCCGTTTTCCGAGCAATACGCTTTATACAGATCCAGCTCCGGCCCGTCGCCATGAAATATTATATTAAAACGAGGGTCGTTTTTAAGAGCATCCAAATAATACCGCTGAAACTCAAAATATCTGACGACGCCGTTCCAAACAAAGTTGATCGTCCCTTCGGTTTTCTCAAATTTTGCCCCTTCTTGGATATCGTTGCGGTTGAAGTTATGAGCAATAATATATGCATGCTCCGGCAAAAATTCCTTAAATCCTCCCGAAGATATTGCCGTAAAGGCACTATTCTTAATTACTTTTTTCTCTATCGCAAAAAAGGGCTTGATATGCTCGTAGCTGTAATCTCTTATATCGAAAACGTATTGTCCTTTCTTTTTGTACAGAAAACGGCCCAAAATGACACCCGTCAAGGTGGATAGAGCAATAATTTTTTCATATCGGTTTACTTTAAGTTCATGGATCAACCACTTGCGAAATCTAACGAAATCCAACAGCTTCTGAAGTTTTCCGTTTGTAAGCTCGGAGGCTTCATCATAATAGACGTAATGATCCGAAAGCTGCAAATCGAATTTGCTTCGATTCCAAAAATACACCTTGTAGTCTACGTTTGCATTTTCGAGTCTTTCGATGTATCGGTTTATGTATGGACAGTATTTTAAATCCCCGCAAAACACCAAAGCAACCATATTCTATCTCCCATTCTACATCAAATCGCTTATATCCAACATCTTGCCCCACTCCAAATCATATCTTTCCGGATTGAAGGGCATCATACCTGCGCCCGGAGTAAAGGTCAATTCTGCAAAATACCAAGTGTTATTTGCAACGAAGAAATCCACGCGGACAAAAGGAAAATCCTTACATAAAGTCTCTGCCGCCGCCTTCATCTCATCGTAAAACGGGGGCAAAGTAACCTCTGCAATATCCGTATAGTCGTCTCTATGCAGAGGCATTTTTTTGCCGTCTAAATAGAAGAACCCGATCTGCGCCTGTCTGTCATGAATAAGATCGGTAGATACGTAAATACAGTGGGGCTTACCGTTAAAACAGAAGAACTTATAGTCCGTGATGCTGTCCCCCAAGAATTCTTCGCAGGTAATCAGATGTTTCTTGATTGCCGAATAGTGTATCTCAATATTAAATGCGCCGAAATCTTCCTTGAGCCAACGGTTCAGCTGCTTCGCTGTTTCAACCTTATCCAGTTCGTTTTTATCGGATACGACGATATTGTAAGCGCACCCGTGATTGCATTTTAAGACGAAACGATCCGGCAGCTTATCCCAATCAATGTCTTCGGCTTTGTCCCAGGCGCCGTGTAACGGAACGAGCTTATCTCCGTATCCTTTTTCGGTTATATACTCTCTGACAGCATATTTATCCGAGCCGTTCACAACCAAGGGATTCTTCGGATAGTAATATAGCTTTAACCACTGGATTTTCTCATTAAAGGTCTGCGGATTCTTCAAATCCAGCTTCTTATGAAGTACGACCTTAAAATACAACTTTGACATGGCTTCATTCGAAATGCATTTATGAGCCAATACCTGACATTTTCTTCTTGCTTTATAGAGAAGTGAATCTCGTTCCATTTGTTTATCTCCTTATACAATACTGTCAACAGCAACTACTTCGTTATTTTCTTTGTATACCCTGGGCACACGTTCGCCAACCGCGCAAATGATCTCATAATTGATGGTTCCGTTGGCATTGGCAATACGATCGATGGATACGTCCTCTGACGAACCGTATACCGTAACCTTGCTATTGACCGCAGCCGCGGGAATATCGCTCACATCGATCATACATTGGTCCATACAAATTCTACCGATGATCGGAGCAAGCTTGCCTTCGACTTCCACCACCATGTGATTGCTGAAATTGGATCTCCACAGACCGTCCGCATACCCGATCGGAATCGTTGCCACTCTCATCTCATGATCGGCTTGATACCCTCTGCCATAGCTGATACAGTCGCCCTTATAAACCGTCTTTATATGGTCGATAATGGTTCTGAGTGTCATCACCTGCTTAAGATCCACGGAGGTACGCAGCATATTAGACGGTAACAGACCGTAAAGAACAACACCCGCCCTTACCATATCGAGGTGCATCTCCGGATAATCAAAAATTGCCGCACTGTTTGCACAATGTTTGATCGCAAACCTTATGCCCTTTGCTTCTAAATAGCGAATGGCAGACATAAAACCGTCAAATTGAGACAACGTATATTTTCTTCCGGATTCTCCTTCATCGGCAGATGAAAAGTGTGTGAAAACCCCTTCATAAACGATGCCCGACATTTTACATACCTGTGCAGCCATATCAAGCTCTTCGTTCAAGCACCGAAAACCGATTCGCCCCATACCCGTATCAAGCTTTATGTGAATTTTGACCGTGATAGCCCGTTGTGCAGCATTTTTAGATAATGCTTTTCCGTAATCATACGAAAATACACATTGTGTTATGTTATATTCGGCAAGCTGCGAAGCGCACCGCGGATCTGTATATCCCAAAATCAGAATCGGGATATGTATTCCGTTATTTCTGAGCTGGATGGCTTCCTCGATATTCGATACCGCAAGATAGTCGGCTCCAAGGCTTTCATACAATTTTGATAATTGCACGGCTCCGTGTCCATAACCGTTTGCCTTTACCACGCAGCACAGCTTTGTTCCGTTGTTTAATTGATTTTGTATGATCCGGTAATTATGCTTTGCTGCATCCAGATCAATATTCGCCCACGTTCGTTTTTGATAAGGCTGCAACCCCATATATCTACCCCTTCTTCTTTACGTATCGCTTTTTCTTGTAAAAGCCAAACAACAAATTTCTCGCGGTGTTAAATAAAGCGACCAAACGATTCTTTCCTTCCGCATCCTTGTGCAGCTTATAATGCCAGCCGATCAACTCCTTGACGCTATGGCTGCTGATAGAGCCCTGCCGGCCTCTCCTATACAACGCCAATTCTTCATCTAACAGGTAGCAATTTGCTTTTTTGCAAACCTTTAACCACATAGCATAATCGTTATTCTTCTTGATGTCAGCGATTTGGATCAGCCCTACCGCTTCAGCATCGTACATCACGGTTAAGCATCCCGGCCAACAATAATTCACCATGCCGCTTTTTGTAACCCGTCGAGGTCCGGTCACCGTTACACCGTTTCTTTTTCCATCTTCATCGATCTCTGCGTAATTGGTGTAAGAAAAATGATAGCCGTTTTCTTCCATAAAGCGGATCTGCTTTTCGAGCTTTTCGGGCGCCCAGAGATCGTCGCTGTCAAGAAATGCGATCCATTTTCCCTTTGCTTCACGAAGCGCGCGGTTTCTGGAAACAGCGGCACCGCTGTTGGTTTCGTTCTTGATATAACGGATACGTGCATCCGCAAGATATTGGCTAACGACTTCATCCGTGTTGTCCTTTGAACAGTCGTCTACAAGGATCAATTCCCAATCCGAGTATGACTGTGCCAATACCGATTCTATTGTTTCTTTAATAAATCGGCCCGTGTTGTAAGACGGCATGATGATTGAAACTAACCCGGCCATTGCTTTGCTCCTTTTGATCTTTTTTATGCGTTCCTGTTTATTTCTTCCATCTTCAGCAAGGAGTTTGCCATTCTGATAGCAGGAACAAACTCAAATTTTTTAAGTAACCGCCTGCACTTATAAGCGATCCTGATTATGAAACTATATTTCGGGTTATAAACAATATGCAAACGGCAATACGCTTTTCTAAAACCAAAATACTTCTCAAGATAATCCTGGAAAGCCGTCTCATGCTGAATGCTTCTTGCCCCATCGCATATATATCCGCCGTTGTTCAAAAACGCCTCATGGTCTGCTAAAATTTTGTTGACCATCGCAGCATTTAAGCCTAACCTCTCCTTATCGGGTATAGCCTTCATAACAGCGAAGTTTATATAACCTTCTTGCGGATCCTCTTTGATAAGACAAGCATATCCGCAAAGAGAGGCATCCTCTGTGGAATAAGCCCCATACACCTTATAAAAATCCCAGCGCATAACGTCAGAAACGAATGAATCATGTGACACGTTCGGTCTGTACGATTCGGGATACGTGGCATACGCTGCCATCGCAACGGCATAGATGCTCTCCGCACATTCTTTGGGATCGATCTCTTTCACCTCGAAATTCTTGATTCCCTTATTGATCTCGTATCTGCGCTTCGCTTTTAACTCGGAAATAACGAAAGGGGTATCCTTTATCACATACCACCAATTTGTTTCATAGCCACAGTCAAAATCCGTAGTCCACCTTGCCAGCAACGGCTTTTTTCCGTCGATGCTCCAAATACTCTTGTCCTCAAAGACCTTCATATTCGGATCTCTGTGCGGCGGTGTCGTCGGTATCGCGGCATGATTATAATACTTCCACCCACTGTTTTTCATTGTCAGATCTCCGTTTTGATTTCGGGTGACTTGCGCGCAAGTTTCCCTTTAAGCCTTTAAAAGCTCCTTTGCTTCTGCCTGCTTTGCATCATAGGTTTGCTGATCGACCTTGCCTTCCATCATCAGCCAATCGCCGAAGTCCATATCCGATACGGTGCCTTCACGGACGGTATCGCTTCTTTTGAGAACCTTCCCGACCGTTTGAAATAATATCTTTACATCGCCAAAGAAGGTAATTCCCTTGATGTACTTCAAATCATACTCGAACTTTTGTTCCCAAGTGATATTATTCCTGCCGCTCACCTGTGCAAGGCCGGTAAGACCGGGGCGCACCGAGTGGCGCGCGCGCTGTGCGTCGGACATAAACACCATATCGCGCACGAGCTGGGGCCTCGGGCCGACGATCGCCATATCGCCCTTGAGGATATTCCAAAGCTCAGGCAGCTCGTCAAGCGAGGTGGAGCGAAGAATGCGGCCGTATTTATTGAGGCGCTGATCGTCGGGCAAAAGATTGCCGTCCTTATCCTTTTTGTTGCTCATCGTGCGGAATTTCACGAGCTTGAAGATCTTTTCCTTGCCGGTCTTCTTATCGATCTTGCCGGGGCGAAGCTGCGTAAAGAAGGGGTTTCCGCCCATGGCGATCGCGCCGATCACCGTCAGGATCAGAAGAATGGGAGAAAGCGCCAAAATCGCCGTCAACGAAAGAAGAAAGTCGAATAAGCGCTTAAAAAACTTTGCGTACATACGCACACCTCCAAAAATCATTCAAAGCAAGAGCGGATGATCGCGATGACCTTATCCTGCTCCTCGGGGGTCATTTTATTATCGCTGGGAAGGCAGAGGCCGCGCTCGAAGATATCGGCGCCGACGTCCGTGCAGCCGCCTGCGATATAGGCGTTGGTGCGGCAGCGGCCGCTTCCCTCGCGGGTGATAAATTCGTGCATGCGGTACATCGGCTGCATATGCATGGGCTTCCAGATCGGGCGGCCCTCGGCGTTGTACTGCGCGAGCGTTTCAAGGATCTCGGTGGGGCAGGTCTTGCCCTTCTCGGGAATATAAAGCGCCTTTGAATCGTCCCTCACCTGCTTGCACATATAGGCGGGATCGATGATCATGGCGGAAAGCCAATAGTTCGGCTCGGTGCCCTCGGTGATGGGATTCATCTGTATAGGCAGATCCTTAAAGCCCTCGCGGTAACGCTCGTAGATCGCCTTTTTCTGTGCGATATGCTCCTCAAGGTAGGGATACTGACCGCGCACCACGCCCGCGATCACGTTGCTCATGCGGTAGTTGTAGCCGACCTCCTCGTGCTGATACCAGGGCGCGTTTTCTCTCGCCTGCGTGGACCACTTTCTCGCCTTGTTTGCCATTTCGAGATCGTTCGTCAGAAGGCAGCCGCCCGAAGAGCCGGTGATGATCTTGTTTCCGTTATAGCTGACGGCGCTGTAATCACCGAAGGAGCCGCACTGGCGGCCTTCGATCGTTGCGCCCATGGCCTCGGCGGCATCCTCGATGAGAAGGGCGCCGTGTTTTTCACAAATTCTCTTGATCTCGTCCATACGGCCGGGGAAGCCGTACAGCTCCGCAGAAACCACGAGCTTTACCTCGGGATACATCTCGAACGCCTTTTCGAGCGCAACGGGATCCATGTTCCAGGAATCCGCCTCCGTATCGATAAACACGGGGATACCGCCCTCGTATACCACGGGGTTCAAGGTCGCGTCAAAGGTCATATCGCTGCAGAACACACGCTTGCCCTCCAAAGCGCCGTGGCTGATCGGGGGCTTGCCGTAGAGCGTTTCGCCCGCGTGCTTCACGCAAAGATGCAGCGCCGCCGTGCAGCAGGAGAGGCCGACCGCATATTTCATCTGTGCCTTCTCTGCGGCAATGCGCTCCACCTCGTTGATATTCTCGCCGACCGTGCTCATCCAGTTGGTCTCATACGCCTTGCGAACGTACTCCATTTCTTCGCCGTGCATCGTCGGCGTTGCGAGCCAAACCTTCTTTTCGAACTTTTCCATGCTCCGTTTCTCCGATTTCTCTAAAAGTATCTATCCTAAAATCTTCACCGCACGCCCGGGTTCAGGCGCGCAACGAAGGGTTTTCCGATAAAAATTATACCATATTAACATATACAAGTCAATGATAATTATATAAAATAAAAAGAAAAATACTGTTTTTCGAGGAAAATGCTGAAAAAAACGGTGTTTTTTTGGGGAAAAGCGCAAAAAACGGATAAAAAGAAGAGCGCGCCGCAAAGCCATGCGGCACGCCCTTGTCTTCGGAAAATAAAAGCGTAAAAGCTTGTACAAAAACAATTGTTTGCAAAATCAAGCGCAAACCCTTATAACGACAAAAAGAGATAACATTTCGGTTCGTAGCCGAAATGTTATCTCTTTTTCAGTTGGTTTAATGAAATCGTTGCACAGCAACGATGAAATCTTCACTTCGTTCAGATGAAATCCAAGGTGAAGCCTTGGATGAAATCAAATCCGTTTAACTTCAACCCGGCGAAGCAGGATTTCACCGCGATAGCGATTTCATCCGCCATAGGTGGATTTCACCCGCCGAAGACGGATTTGACTGCGTGATACTCCGTTCAGAGTATCACGCTAACCACCACCGCCGCAAAAAAGCATTGCGGCGGCGGTTTTTCTTTATTTCGCAAATAATTGTTTGCAAAAAGCGATAGATTATCGAGGAAGCGAGGTGACTCCGTTCAAGAAGATCGCTTTCAAAAGCTCCTGCTTCTGCTCGCAAACCATACGGTAATACAAGCGCACGTAGGTGCTCTCGTAATGCTCCTCGAGAAGAACGTCCTGCCAGCGAAGCGCACCGAAGGTGATATCACCCGCGAAAGAAAGAGCGCCCGGATGATCGCCGAAGACGGCAACCGTGTTCTCAAGAGCCTGCTCGCGCTGCGAGCCGACGTGCGCGCGCATCAGAGCAAGCATACGAAGGTTTACTTCCGAAAGTGCCTCGCTTTCGGCAAATGCGCCGACGGCGAGATCCCTCTCGAAGTAAGAGGAAAGCACCTCGCCCGAATGCGTGGACTGATAATTCAGGAACGCGGAGGCGGGGCCGAATTTCTCGGTCTTTGCGCTGATCGCGCCGATGCGGCCCGTATCGTGAATGCGAGTCGCATGATCCGCGCTGCCGACGTGTACCGGCACGGGCAGGATCAGAACGCCGTCCGAAAGATCACGGTACGGAGAGGTCTCGAGCGAAGCGAGGATCGTCACACCGCCGAAGAGCGCACCGCCGCTTGCAAAGCGCGCACGCGCGGCACTTGCGGTTTCGGCACGAAGCACGCCCTTACCGCCTATTAGCTTATCGAGCTGATCCGCGAAGAGATAAAGCGCTTCGTTGTCCGCTCCGTCATAGAGAGAGACGGAGGAGGTGTACAGAAGTCCCGCAGCCGTCAGGCTATCCTCCGCAAGCACAAGGCCCGCCTTATCGGAGGAAGCGTTCGCATCGGTAAACGCCGCGCTGTAACGCAGGAGCGCGTCATAGGTCCACTCGCCGCTCTCCGCCATCGCCGCCAGCGTCTCTACGGCGTTTTCACCGAGAGAGGAAAGCATCGTGGCGTTCACGGGAATGCAGTAGAATGCACGCGCAAGGTCGATGAAGTAATCCGATGCCAGAAGGTACATACGGTCGCTATCAAAGGCGAGCGACTCCATGTATTCGTACATATAGCCCTCGCTGTCACCGATCGTTTCCGCATAGGACTCGTTCATCGCGAAGTCAAAGTAGTTATCCGAAAGCTCGGTCTTGAGGTTTGCAAAGCAGCCGAGCAGAGATGCGGCGAGCATATCGTATCCGAAGTTACAGTATACGTCCGCATATTTACCTATCTCCTGCTCCACGGCAATACGCTCGTAATTCTTCGACCACGCATATTCGCCGATCATATCATCGGGAAGATAGCGGTACGAAGCCGAAACGCCGGTCGCCTCGGTGGCGGCGGCATTGCGCGCAAGGATCAAGTTCTCGGTTACAGGATCGGCGTCTATCGCGATGCCCGCCATAAAGGCTTGCGAAAGCGATTTAAAGGTTCCGCCCGAGTGGTTATTGATCTCAAGGGTGACCGTTTCGCTCTCCCATGTAAATTCGGGCTCTACCTGTTCGCCGCAATCATCGCAGAAGCCGTCCATGTTCTGATCGGCATGTGCCGTGCAGTCCACTGCCGCGGTGCAATAATCGCAGAGAAGATCGTGGTTATGATCCTTATGAACGAGGCAGACGAAGTAATTACACCACAGGCAGCCGCCGCCCGTTTCATCGAACTCGTGCACGCAGTCCACGGCTTTGCCGCAAACGTCGCAAAGGAGATTATGATTTTCGTCCGTATGATCGCAAAGCGATCCGGTCACGATCTTGCCGTCCTCGCCGTAATACCAAAAGCTTCCCTGCTCTGTCTGTGCGACGGCGGTATAGAAATAGATCTCGGCACTCTCGAGGGGGCGGTTGTTTTTCGCCACGGTGATCTCGTCGAATCCGGTACTGTCACCCGCATAGCAAATGCTGTCAAGAGACGGGCAGCGAGAGAACGCGCCGTGTCCGATGCGAAGAACGCTCGCGGGCATGACCACGCGATCCAGCGACTTACAGCCGCTGAAGGCACCGAGGCCAAGCGTTTGCAGTCCCTCGGGAAGCACCGTCTCGGTAAGAGCGGTACAGCCGGAGAATGCGCCCAAGCGGATCACGCGCAGAGCATCGCCGAACGCAACGTCCGTAAGGCTCACGCAATTTGCAAACGCGGAAAGGCCGATGATCTCTACCCTGTCTCCGAGCGTGACACGCTCAAGAGAGGAGCAAAGCGCGAACGCCGCCGCGCCGATCTCCCTCACTCTGTCACCCACCGTGACCTCACGGAGGTTAGAGCAGCCCGCAAAGGCGGCATAGCCGATCTTCTTTACGCTGTCGGGGATCGAAACACCGATCAGACGGCGGCACGCCGCCAACGCCGCAGGGGCAATTTCGGTAACGGGTGCGCCGTTATAAATAGAAGGAATATAAAGGTAAGGATCCGTGCAGTCGCCGATCGAGATCACGGCGTAGGTGCCGTCATTCTTTTGCTTGAAGCAAAGTCCCTCTGGGAAGATCTCTCTGCCGCAAACGTCGCAGAAGCCATCGCCATCTTCGTCCGCGCAGAGCGAGATCGTGTGCGCGCACTCGTCGCAGATATGATTGCGATCCGCATCCGTGCAAGCACCCGCATTCTCACCGCAGATCTCGCAAAGGTGATCCCCGTCAAGGTCAATATCCTCGCAAGGCGTGATCCTTTCGCCGCAAATATCGCAGAGGTGATCGCCGTTATCGTCCTCACAATCGGTCAGCACCTTGCCGCAAATATCGCAAAGGTGATTTGCATCGTTATTTTGGCAGGCGGAAAGCGTTTCGCCGCAGACGTCGCAAAGATGATCGCGGTTTTCATCGCGGCATTCGGTCTGCTTGCCGCAATCGTCGCAGAGGTGGTCTTTATCCATATCCTTGCAATGGATAAGGATCTCGCCGTCCTCGCCGTAGTACCAGAAGTATCCGTCGGTCGCGGGCGCATGCTCGCAGTAGAAGAATACGGTGGCATCCGTCAGAGCGGTGTTACCCGCCGCCATTTCGATCGCGCCCCAGCCGGCGGCGCGGCCGCCGTAATAAACGGTGATTGCCCCGCAGTCCGCAAAGGCGTTTTCCGCCACGCTTGCAAGGCCCGTGCCGATCTCTATGGCTGCAAGAGAGGTGCAGCCCGAAAAGGCGCTCTCGCCGATGGTCTTTACGCTGTCCGTAAGGACGATACGGCGGATATCCTTTGCATTCGCAAAGGCGCCCGCGCCGATGGCGGTGACAGGCTGACCAAGGTAGGTCGCGGGGATCACGAGCGTCGTATCCGTGCAGGTACCGATGCCCGTCAAGGTATAAGAGCCGTCCGCGTTCGCGGCAAAGGTGAAGCCCTCGCTCCAATCCGTCTCTTTGCCGCAATGCTCGCAAACGCCGTCTGCATTCGCGTCCTTGTGCGCGCTCTTGCTCTTTTGGCAAACGTCGCAAAGATGATCCTTGTCGGTATCCGCAGAGAGGCCGTTCAGCATGTCGGCGTACAGATGTGCAAAGTAGGTATAGTTATAAAGCAGTTGGATCTTTTCGATCACTGCGGGATCGGTTTGATGATAGAGATAATTTTCAAGACTGTATTTATATTCCTCGGTCTTGCCGTCCTTGGTTGCAAGCAGGGTGAGCGTACCGAAGAACTCGTTGATATAGATCTGCTCGAAGATGACTATATCTCCCGTCATCGCGAGCGTTTCCTTTCTGCCGGAGGAAAGCGTGAGCTCCACCTCTGTGCCCGCTTCGCCGAGAAGCGCGATCGAAACCGTGCCGTTCGGCTGGAAGGCAATGAAGTGCAACAGGGTGTTACCCGCATTCTCCGAAGGACGCGCCGTGGGAACGGCTCTGCGGTAGCCCTCGGGGGCCTCGCAAAGCGAAAGTCTGGTGCCCGTCTGCGCCTCTACGTGCTCGACCATGGCATAGGTGAGATCGTGCGCGGCGGCGTAAGCACCCTCGGCAAGAATTGCCGCGGCGTACTGCTCGATGCTGACGTTGACCGCGTGCTTATACGCACCGACCGAAAGAAGGATCTGCACGGGAACGTGTGCAAGATTCGGTGCGATCGAGGCGGTGAGGCGATAATAGCCGTCCTCCGCCGTCATATCCGAAAGCGTATAGGTCACGCCTGCCACGCTTACCTCGCTCGCCCCAAGCGTCTCGGCAAGATAAATATTGAGTCCGATCGTGCCCTGCAGGGTAAGGCTCATACGAAGAACACCCGGGCGCACGGCAGCGACCTTGCTCTGTCCCAAAACGGAGCTTGTGTTCACGAGTGTGGGAAGGAAGGTATAGCCGAACATGCCGCCGACCGTCGCGTTTGCGTGGGTTGCGGTCTCGCCGAGCCCCCATACCTCGATGGGAAGGCCGTAGCCCCAATCCACCGATCCGACGCTATCGACGGAGAAATATGCATAAAGGCGATAGGTCTTGCCCGCCACCGTTCTTTCGAGAAGGGCAGGCACCTTGCCTTCGGGCGCTTGACCGCCGTACAGAGCGGAAAGCGCATCCGTATCGGCAAGTGCCACGCCGTCATACTGCACCGCCGCGCCCGCACAAGGAAGGGTGAAGCCGAGGACGATCGCATCCGTGACCGTTAGCGAATATATACCGCCGTGAACGAAGTCGATCGCATCGCCGCCGTGCAGATACGCACCGCCGCGCACGGTCAAGGTCGCCTTTGCCGAATCGGAGAAGAAGAGTGCGCCGTCGGATTCAACCGTGATATTCTCGCCGTCGATCACGAGGTCTATATCCTCTCCGTCGGCTGCATAGAAGAGCGCGGAGGCAGAGAGGCTTTGAATGCGCGCACCGGGGCGCGAGGAAACCAGAGCAAAGAGAGGACTGTGAGAGCCTTGGAAGGCAAACGCACCGTCCGCATCGGCAGATACCGTGACGGTATGGCCGTTCAGATCCAGCGTCACGCCGCCGATCGAGGAGAGAGTGGTACGCTCGGATAAAAGAATATCCTCGCAGAGCCGGATGCTTGCCGTGCCATCCAGCGCGTTGAGTGCGCCGCGCAAGAGCGCTCCGAGGTCTGCCTCGGTCGCTCCGTCAAGGAACAGCTGATACGAGATCCGACCTTGGCTGTCGGTACAGATAAACGCGATCGGGAGCTGCTCCGTCGGCATAACGGCGCCTTCGCAGAACGTGCAGCCGTCAAGGGTAAGGAGCGGCGCATCCGTCATGCCCAAATAAAGGAAATCCGCCAAGCCGCATTCGCTGAGGAAGCAGCAGCTCTCAAGGGTGATCGCCTCCGTGCCGCTCACCGCCATGAAGGCAGTACCGCGATGCGAGAGAACGAAGGTGGCGTTCGCCGCCGTGTAGAGCGGCGAAGGACAGAAGAAGTATTCTGCCGTGCTGCTCTCGCTCTGCACGAATCGGCCGCCGCGAAGGGCAACCGCCGCACCGCTTGCATTCACACGCGCGCATTCCACGGTGAGATTTTCTCCGTATTGCGAAGCGTTCTCATCGCTTTCGCCAAGCACGAAGGTCGCGCCGCTCGCCGTACCGATCAGGGTGGCGTTCTCGGCGATCACACGGCCGCCGAAGAGAGAGGAATAGAGATAGAACTCTCCGCGCTCCACCGTCATGGCCGTGCCCTCGCCCGTGAAGGTCAAGGTCTTGCCTTGCAGATCAAGGAAGCCCGCGCCGCAAGTGATGCCGCTCGCAAGCGTTACACTCTCGTACAGGGTGATGCGCGCGCCATTCATCGTGCCGAGATAATTTTCCAACTCGGATGCGCTGTAATAGTAAAGGATCTCGCCGTTTACCGAAACGGAGAAATACACCTTTTCATAGCCCGTCGCGTATACGGTCTGCCCTATCATGTCAGTGGTGACCGTCAGATCCGTAAGAAGTGTGCCGTTTAAATAGTACTTCCAGCCGTTACCCGTATTGGCGTACGTGCTTCCGTTTGCACGGTAGGTTTGCGCCAAGGTGAAGGGCTCGATGGTCTTGCCCACGTAGAAGAGCTCGGTTCTGCCGTCGGGATAATAAACGGTAACGAAGCCGGACGAGGAAGCGTTCAAGGCATACTTGAAGGTATATTCCTCGCCGTTCACGGTAACGCTCTGCTCCGCCACGGCGGTAAAATTCATACCGCTGTCGGTAGGCAGACTGCCCGAGAAGCCGAACAAACAGTCGGTGTGCGTCACACCGAAGGAAGTCTCGGGAATCATATCATAGAACTGACATCCCGAGAAGGTCGGAGCGTTGGAAAGAGAGCCGTTCGCGTTAAAGAGAGAGAGCGAATTCACCGTGGAAATAAATTTGCAGTTCTTAAAATCTATTTTAAGGCCCGCGTTGTAGTACAGAGGTGCGGTTGTCTGCGTGATAACGAAGGTAGTGTTTTCTACCCCCTTGATATGGGTGTTGGAGCCGATTGACGTTCCCGTTCTGGAAAGCAGTAAAAAGTATTCTGCCGTGCTCTTGGTGCTTTGCACGAAGGTACCGCCGCGGAAATACACGCCCTTACCGTACATATACTCGTTCACGGAAGCGCAAACGACCGTGAGGTTCTTTCCGTAGGTATTCGCCCCTGCCGCGATCTCGCCGATATAGAGAGTGGCAGAGGGCTTGATCGCTTCGCCGTCTCCCCATTTGTATTCATCGTTGTTCGTGCGGAAGAGCGCATGATTTTCCGCCACAATGCGGCCGCCGGGGGTGGAAGAATACAGATAGAAGTGCGCCGCCTTAATATCCATCGCCGCGTTCGATTTATCGGGGATGGGGGTGAAGATGAAGGTCAAGGTCTTGCCGTTCAGATCGAGGAAATATTCCGCGCTCTTCACCAGATCCGCATCGCCCGTGCGCTTGCCGGAAACGATGGTCTGCGAAAGCGTTACGTCCTCGTAAAGGGTAATGCGAGCGCCCGCATCCATCGCGCCGAGATAATCCTGCAGAATGGATGCATAGGTGGATGCATCCGTGTAATAGGTGATCTCACCGTTCGCCTCGATGGAAAGGTACGCCTTTTCATAGCCCGTCGCGTACACGGTCTTATTCAGCATGTCGGCGGTGACCGTCAGATCCGTAAGAAGCGTGCCGCTTTGGCTTCCGAGACGGAAGCTCCACCCCTCCGCGGTAAGAGTGTAATAGTTTCCGTCTTCGCCGGCATACAACCGCAGATCGATCGCGGGAACGATCCGGGAGCCGACCGGGAAGATCTGCGAAAGACCGCCGGGATATACGACCGTACAGCCCTCTAGCGAAAGCGTGTACCCGAAGGTATACGCCTTGCCGCCGACCGAAAGGGCGACCTCGGAGATCGAAGAGAACGCAGCTCCCTCGAGCTTTTCGGAGGGGGCAGAGGCCGTGAAGCCGAACACGCAATCCTCATAGCTTACGTATACCTCACCCAAAAAGATAGAGGGATATATATTATAGAAGTAACAATTCTTGAAGGCGGGCACGCCGAAAGTCTCGCCGTCCTGCCTGAAGAGCGCGACCGACTCGCTTGCCGTATGGATAAAGCGGCAATCCTCAAAGGTGATACGCTCGGTGGTGGCGAAAAGAAGCATCTCCGCTTCGCCGCCCGTGATGAAGGATGCGCCCTTGATCTTCATTTGATTGCTTCCTTCCATCGGAAGGAAGGGCTCTGTGCCGCCGCTCTGCTCGAGCGTTACGCCGAGAATGGCGATCGAGGCGTTTTCTGCGCCACGGAGCATGCACGGGGTAAGAACGGTGAGATTTTCTCCGTATTGCGAAGCGTTCTCATCGCTTTCGCCAAGCACGATGCCGCCCGCAACACAGATCTTGCTTCCGCCCCTCACCGTGTAGACATGATCGCCGGCCGAAAGGAGCGCATGACTCGGTGCTTCGATCCTTGCACCGCCGACAGAGGAATAAAGATAGAGCCTATGCACGCGAACGTCGATCGCGGCACCTTCTCCACCTGCAAAGCGCAGCGTGTGACCGTTCAGGTCAAGATAATTCTCTGCGTTTTCCGTTTCGATCTTTGCGCTGCCGTGCGCGTTGATCACGCGAAACGCCTCCACGGTGATATCCGAATAAAGCTTTATGCGCGCGCCGATGGGAAGCGAGGACATCAAAGCCTTGAAGTCAAATACATAGGTATCGGCATTTGCGTAGTACTCGATCCCGCCCTCGGTTTCTACGGCAAAAAATATCTTTTCATAGATGTGCTCTACCTCGAGGGTATAGCTCCCTCCGATCATATCCAGCGTGACCGTCAGAGAAGAAAGCTGTGCGCCATTCGCGCCGATGAGCGCCCACTTCTCTTCCGTGAGAACGTAGAAAGCACCGTCAGAATCGGTATACGTCTGCTCTGCCGTAGGAAGAGCGATCGTCTGACCCAGAGTATAGGAAACGGTCTTTCCGCTCGGCAAAGTAACCGTTGCCATGTTGTCTATCACGGAATCGGTCACGCCGTTCAGTGTGCAAGCGGTAAAATTAGGACTCAACGCGGTTCTGCTACCGAGCTTACACAGCTTGTATACCGAAGCATCGGCGGAAAATTGGCAATTCGTGATCTCCGGCGCGGCGGCACTCGTAGCGGCCGTATCGCCGAAAAGAGCCGCGGAGCCTTCCGCAAGAGTGAACTTTGCATACACGATCTTTGACACATTGAAAAGCTCGATAAAGGTGAGCGCGGGTGTGCTTTGCTCGTAAACGCCGCCAAGGATAGAGCCGCCGTTGCTTTGAAGGCCGGTGAAGATCGATTTTCCAAAGAAGGTGATATACTCCTTTCTTTGCGTTGCATTCGGAGAAAGGTCGCCGAGACAGATCTGGGATTTATCAGCACCCGTGCTGAACATATAATCCGCGCTCTCGTGATGCCACTGCGCGCCCGCGACCTTGGAATAGATGTAAAAGATGATACCGCTGATCTTGACCGGCTCGGTCTGCGTCACCGTAACGCTGTGTCCGTTCAGATCGAGGGCACAGGTGGTGTTTTTGGTAGCGCTTTCGTCCTCCCAGTTGGGATTGAAGCTTGAAAACTCCATATCGGCGTAAAGCGTCACGTAAACGACCCCGCCAGAAAAACCTTTGTAGTCCGTATTGGATTGTTTGTCCAAAAAATCATCCAGATCGTCCTCAAAATGATAGACGGTCTGATCACCTACAACGGTTTTGTAATACGCCCTTTGATAGGTATGCTGTCCTTCCATGCGGTAGCTCTTTCCGATCATATCCGGCGTGACCGTCGGAGAAGAAAGCTGCGCGCCATTCGCGCCGATGAGCACCCACTTCTCTTCCGTGAGAACGTAGAAAGCACCGCCAGAATCGGTATACGTCTGCTCTGCCGTAGGAAGAGCGATGGTCTGACCGACGGTATAGGAAACGGTCTCGCCGCTCGGCAAAGTAACCGTCGTCGTGTTGTCTATCACGGAATCGGTCACGCCGGTTAAAGGCTCGCCGTTCAGTGTGCAAGCGGTAAACGCAAGGCTCAGCGCGGTTCTGCTGCCGAGCTTACACAGCTTGTATACCGAAGCATCGGCGGAAAATTGGCAATTCGTGATCTCCGGCGCGGCGGCACTCGTAGCGGCCGTATCGCCGAAAAGAGCCGCGGAGCCTTCCGCAAGGGTGAACTTTGCATACACGATCTTTGACACCTTTAAAAGCTCGATAAAGGTGAGCGCGGGTGCGCTTTGCTCGTAAACGCCGCCAAGGATAGAGCCGCCGTTGCTTTGAAGGCCGGTGAAGATCGATTTTCCAAAGAAGGTGATATTCTCCTTTATTTGCGTTGCACCCGAAGAAGTGTCGCCGAGACGGATCCCGGATTTATTAACACCCATGCTGAACATATAATCCGCGCTCTCGTGATGCCACTGCGCGCCCGCGACATTGGAATAGATGAAAAAGATGATACCGCTGATCTTGACCGGCTCGGTCTGCGTCACCGTAACGCGGTGTCCGTTCAGATCGAGGGCACAGTTGGTATTTCCGCTAGCGCTGCTGTTCTCCCAGTTGGGATTGAAGCTTGAAAACTCCATATCGGCGTAAAGCGTCACGTAAACGACCTTGGTAAGAAGGCTTGTGTAGCCCGTATTGAATTGTTTGTCAAAAAATTCATTCAGGTCGTTTTCGTAATACTCGGTGACCGTACTGCCCACCTTCGTCTTATAGTACACCTGGCTTGCGCCCAAGGCGAGAATGCGCTTGCCCGCAAGGCTTTCGGTGACCTCTAAAGAGGAGAGCGCCGTGCGCTCCTTCTCCAGAGCGAATTGCCAGCCCGCGGCCGCATCGACCTTAAAAAGCGTATTCCCTTGGCCGTGATAATAGCCGTCCGCCACCGAGGGGGGGACGATCGTTTCGCCAACGGGGACCTGCACCTCGGTGCCGTCGGGATACACCACGGTGGCGGTCTCCGCCTCGGCAAACGCCGTTACGGAAAGAAGCACCGCAAGAAGCGAGGCGATCAGGGTGATAAAGAAAAACTTTGCAGCTTTTTTCATTTTGCATTCTCCTTTGAGAGTTTTCGGGGCGAGATATCCGTGCCGGACCTCTCTGCATTTTAAACGTTTATATTATAATATAAAAAGAGAATAAAAGCAAGTCGCGTAAAGTAAAAAATTAACATTTTTTAAAATTAAATTTAAATTTTATAATAAAATCGGTTTAATTTTTGTGCATTTCTTCATATTTTCTCGCTTCCCGCGCATTTTTTCGGGATCGGCTGCCGCGCTTTTGAGAGCCCCCTGAAAAAAAAGAGAGAACGAATCGGTTTTCAGCCAAAATCGTTCTCTCACTTTTCCATTATTTTTCGGAGCCGTCAGCGGTGCAAAGGATGCGCTTGGTGCACCTGCCATAAAGCAGGTGCACCAACTCTATTCGCCTGCGGCGAGTGATATGCACTTCGTGCGTGATATTGCCTTCGGCAGTGATATGCGCTACGCGCGTTTGAAAGTACAAAGGCGAATAGAATATCACTGCGACCACAGAGTTGCAAAGCAGCTCGGAGCAATATCACTTTTGCGAAGCAAAAATATCACGCCGAGCCATGCGAGGCATATCACTTAAAAATCTTTACCGCCTGACAATACACCTATAAGGTGTAACACACTACACCTTGCAGGGCAAGAAGTGTGAAAAGGAGTACAGACAAAATTCCCGTACTCCTTTTGTTGTATTTGCGGTTAGTAAAAACTGCTTTATGGTAGGTGCCCCTTCGCGCTTTCCTTTTTCCATGATGCGCTTGCGGATCTTCCTTTTTTGCTTTCAAAGGGGCAAAGGATCAATCCTTCACCAGCACGATGCTTTCGATCACGGCAGGATTGGAAACCAATTGGCGGTTGGGATCCGTTTCGTATTCCGCATTTTCCACGATCGCGTCCACGACCTCCATACCCGAGGTAACGCGGCCGAAGGCGGCGTACTGATCGTCAAGCGAGCGCGTGTTGCTCTCCGAGGTCTGGTGCACGATAAAGAACTGGCAAGAGGCGCTGTTATAATCACCGCCGCGGCGCGCCATGGAGATAACGCCGCGCTCGTGGGCAATGGGGTTGTTGTAGCCGTTTAAGAGAAACTCGCCCTTGATCGGCTCCGTGCCGCCCGTACCGTCACCCTTCGGATCTCCGCCCTGGATCATAAAGCCGTCGACCACGCGGTGGAAGGTCCGTCCGTCATAGAAGCCCGCCTTCACGAGCTTTACGAAGTTTTTGACGGTGATCGGAGCCGCCTTTCCGTCCAGCTCGATATCGATCACGCCGTAGTCCTTCACCGTCATGCGGACGTTGAATTTTCTTCTGTATCCGCAAGAGGAAAGAGAAAATACCGCCGTGCAAAGAAGCACCGCCGAAAGCAAAAGAGAAATGATTTTTTTCATATTTATCTTCCTTTTGAAAAGTATTATTTACATTTTTGCAGGTTTTACAGGTTTTGAAGCAAGAACATCTCGATCGCGCTATACCCCGCAACGCCGCCGTTTTTAGAAGCAACGTCCATCTCCGAGAGTGCCGCAATGCTCTCTCCGAGGCGCAAGAGTCCGATCGATCGCGCCGCCTTGACCATGTGCTTTAGGCGGAAGGGATTGATCTTCAGCGCGGCCTCGATATCCTTTTGCTCCTTGCCGTCCTCCACTAAGATCGCGACGGGCAGAAGCTCCTGATAGATGCGAACGAGCATACCGAGCGCCATGGTGCTATCGATCCTCTCTGCCTTCATCTCGCGAATGGCATCCAGAGCAAGGGCGCGATCCCCCTCGTACACGGCGTTGGAGAGTGCGAAGGCATCCGAGCGCACCGTGCCCGCGGCTACGGCGTGCACGTCCTCTGCCGTTAATTCCGCTTTGTGCCTTGCGTGCAGATAGGCAGAGAGCTTATTCACCTCATGTGAAAGAAGATCCATCGAATTGCCGACGAGCATCAGAAGCTCGCGAAGGGGCTGTGCCGTCACGGCGATGCCCTCGGCGTCAAAATGCTTTTTGAGCCATGCGAGAAGCGCGTTCTCCGAAGAGAGCGCAAAATCCACGATGCAAAGGTCCTTTCCGTATTTGGTGACGAGCTTGCCCGGGCGCTTCTGCGTTCCCATCTCGAAGCCCTCCGCCGTGGTGACGAAGACCAAAGCCGTGTAAGGATATTCCTTTTTTAGAGAAAGAAGCTGTGCAAGCGCAGCCTTCTCCCTTTCCTTCATTTTTTCAAAATCGGCATAGCGCCACTCGACGAGCTTACACTCTGCCATCATGGGCGGCGCCTTAACGGCGTCTGCCAATGCGCCGAAATCCACCTCCGCACCGTCAAACACCACGTGATTCAAGGCGGCGAACGCCTCGTCCGGTACGAGCTGCTTGCGAAGGAGCGAGAGATAATACCGCTTGAGATAATCCTCCTCGCCGCCGAACACATACCAGTCGATAGGTGCTGTATTCAGTTTTTCCTTCAGTCCCCGCGCGTCCATTTCCGTCTCCTTTTTTGAATCCTTTAAGAGCCTAAAAGCGCACTCGGCGAAAACTCTACCGTCAAGCGCACCTTGCGCCTCTGGCCGCCGAGCGTCATAAAATAAAAAAGATCGAGCCTTCCGCCCTTGATGCTCATATCGTTGCGAATGCGGATCGCCTCCACCTCCATATCGAAGGCATAAGGCGGCACTTTGTAAACAGAAGTGTGCTTTTCGCCAATTTTTAAGCGAATAGAGCTTTCGCTCGCGCCCCGTCTGGTGACGATCACGCTGTCTGCAAGAATCGTGATCTGCGAAAAGATCTTTGCTTCTCCCTCTCCCTCGGTATAGGTGAGAAGCATCTCGCCGTCACCGTCGCGCAAAAAGCCCGCGCTCGTATTTTCGATCTGCTCCGCATCGGCGGCAAGACCGCTCTCGTCAAGGTCCTCGATGCGCGAGCGCACCGCAAACGTGCCTTCCTTGATAAATGCCATTTTTCCCTCCGAGTATCAAGAAAGCAGGCGCACGATCATCGTCCGAGCCGCGCACCTGCCTCATGCTGCAAATTTTCCCGCGAAGAATTATCTCTTCGCGCGTTTTTTCATATTATATTCACTGCGGGGATTGATAAACTCGCGCCAATCGAGCTGCCCCTTATCCAGCGCCATGACGAGCACCTCGGCCGTGGCAATATTCGTTGCAACGGGGATATTGTAAACGTCGCAAAGGCGCAAAATATTCGTGTCCGACTCATAGGTCGGGCGATCCGCGTCCGTGGCTCTGAAGTAAAAGAGAACGTCGATCTCGTTATAAGAAACGCGCGCAGAGATCTGGTCCGTGCCTCCTTGCGGGCCGGGCAGATAGGTTTCTATATCAAGGCCGGTAGCATCGGTTATATATTTTCCCGTCGTATGCGTCGCGCAGAGATGGTGTCGGCTGAGAATACCGCAATACGCAATACAAAACTGTGCCATCAGTTCCTTCTTGTTGTCATCCGCTATGATTGCAATTTCCAATATTTGCCCCTCCTTTGGTAATGCTTATCCTTTTACAAATTCAATTCTATCACAAAACACCTCTTTTGTCAATCATCTCGCGTTCTTTTTTACACCTTTTACACATAATTTTGTGAAATATTTTGTAAAATCCCATTGTATTTTCTCTCACGGTGTTGTATAATATTATTCAGTTAAAGTAATTTTAAATCTCTTGACAGTAAGGATGTTCAAAAATGAAACAATTTAAACGTATCGGCGTTCTCACCTCGGGTGGAGACGCTCCCGGCATGAATGCCGCCGTTCGCGGCGTCGTTCGCTCCGCCATCGCAAAAGGCATCGAGGTTTTGGGTATTTACCACGGCTATTCGGGCCTCATCCGCGGTGACATCCGTCCGCTTTCCGTGCGCGACGTTTCCAACGTGATCAACAAGGGCGGCACGTTCCTCTATTCCGACCGTTGCCCCGAGTTCAAGACCCCCGAGGGACAGAAGCAGGCACTTGCAAACTGCGAAAAGTTCGGTATCGACGGCATCGTTGCCATCGGCGGTGACGGAACCTTCCAGGGTGCTTCCGTGCTTTCGAGACTCGGTGTCCCCACCATCGGCATTCCCGGCACGATCGATAACGACATCACCTCTACCGACTATTCCATCGGCTTCGACACCGCGATGAACACCGTTATCGACCTCGTTGACAAGCTTCGCGACACGGGTGAATCCCACGCGCGCTGCAACGTGGTTGAGGTTATGGGCCGCGGCGCGGGTGACATCGCTCTGCAGACCGCCATCGCTTCCGGCGCGACCGCCGCTGTGATCGCAGAATTTCATACCGACGTAGATGCGCTCCTCAAGAAAATGGAAAACTCCCGCGCCCTCGGCAAGAGAAACTTCCTCGTCTTCGTTTCCGAGGCTATGGGCTCGGAGTTCGGCCCGATGCTCAATAAGAGGATCAACGACGAGGCGAAGATCGATTCCCGCTTCGTTCGCGTGGGCCACATCGTTCGCGGCGGTAACCCCTCTCTGGCAGACCGCGTGAGAGCATCCCGCATGGGCGTTTTCGCCGTAGATAAGCTCCTCGAGGGCAAGTCCGACCTCGTGGTTTGCGAGCGTCTTGGCAACCTCGTTGCAACCGACATCCGCTACGCACTGGTGCTCGACCGCTTCTATAAGGGCATCGCCACCGAGGAAGAAATGCAGAGCTTCACAAAGGAGCAGCTCGACAGCATGCGCGCGCATGCGAAGGAGCGTGCCGATCGCATGAAGGAGCTGCATGATATGGCAGAACTCATCTCCCTTTAAGGGTGTGGGGCTATGATCTCCCGATAAGATCGAAAACGAAATTTATAAAAGATTACGGAGAAGCAAGCCGCTTCTCCGTTCTTTTTTAATTGTCTGCTGAAAGTGTTAAGGTCGGGGGGGCTTTATGATCTCCCCGCGAGATCTAAAACGAAATGTTTATGTATGAGGTCGGAGGGGCTTTATGCTCCTCCGTTCTTTTTTCGTTGTCTAGTGAAAGTGTTAAGGTCGGAGGGGCTTTTGCTCCTCCGTTCTTTTTTGGGTTTGGTTTATGTGTCTCATGTGGAAAACTTTGCTTTTTTTGAAAAGCTGTATTCGTTTTTTAGCATGCAAAAAGGTCTGCGGTAAAAAGCAGACCTTGCATTTATGTTTAGATCACTGTGCGTTTTTAGAATTGAGTTCCCTTGCGGATTTGCGATGCTCGGGGATGATCTCGCCCGCCTTGGTGAGCGCCTGCTTGGTGAGCAACGGGCCGACAAGCTCGTATACCAGCACCGAGAACAGAACGATATTACGCACCACGATGCCCGCATTGCCCGAAAGCTGCATAGCAAGCACGGACATACCGAGCGCAACGCCTGCCTGGGGCAGAAGCGTGATACCGAGGTACTTCACGATCATATCGTTGCAGCCGGAGATCTTTGCGGAGAAGGCCGCGCCCGTTATCTTACCCGCAGAGCGGAAGATGATGTAAACGACGCCGATGAGCACCATGGCACCCTGCGCGAAGATCGAGAACTCAAGCTCTGCGCCGCTGATAACGAAAAAGAGAACGAAGAGGGGCGTGGTCCATCTGTCCACGCGGTCCATCAGCTCCTCGGAGGATTCGCAGACGTTGCAGAAGGTGGTGCCGAGCATCATGCAGGTGAGAAGCGAGGATGCCGCAAGCTCTACGCCGCCGCCGAGCGGGATCTTGATCATCGTGAGCGCCACGGTGAGGATCACGAAGGTGACGGACACGGAAAGACGCTTGGAGCGCGAATGGAAGTGCTTTTCCACCTCGGAGAAGATAAGACCCATCACAACGCCGAGGATCAGCGAGAACACGATCTCGATCAAAGGATTCAAAACGATAGAGATAATATCCAGCGTGCCGAGGTCGATCGCCTTGGCAACACCGAAGGAAACGGCGAATATGATGAGGCCAACCGCATCGTCCAGAGCGACGACGGGAAGCAGAATATTCGTCAGCGGGCCCTTTGCCTTATACTGGCGGACAACCATCAGCGTTGCGGCAGGGGCAGTTGCGGTGGCGATCGCACCGAGGGTGATCGCCGCGCTGATCGGGAATACGTCGCTTCCGAGAATGAAGCTCATAACGATCAGGGCAATATCTACGAAAACCGTTGCCGCCACAGCCTGAATGACACCGACGATCAAAGCCTGCTTACCGATGGTTTTGATCTGCGAAAAACGAAATTCGTTTCCGATCGAGAAGGCAATAAAGCCGAGTGCCACATCCGCGATCACGCCGAAGCGCTCCACGTATTCCATCGAAACGAAGCCGAGGCCCTCTACGCCGAATGCGCCGAGCACGTACGGGCCGATCAGAATGCCCGCAACGAGATAACCCGTAACGGCAGGAAGCCCCGGGGGCTTGATCACGCGCGTCATCAAAAGGCCGACAAGCAGCGCAACCGAAATACTAAGTAAAATTTCCATTTTTTCCTCCCAAAAAGGCTAAAGCTGCGCTTTGGCTCTCGCCTCTTTTTTATAAATAACCGTTAAACACAGTTTTGTATTGTATCACTACTTTGAAGGAATGTCAAGATGTTTTTTTTAAAAAGCCGCGAATTTTGCCGTTTCTTATAAAAATTTTTTCGCAAAGACCGCAAAGCGGCTTGTAAAAATTTTTTTGAAGCAAAATTTTGGGTATTTTGCATCGTTTGTAAAAGAAATTGTAAAATTTTTTTCACTTTTTTCCAAAAAAGTATTGCAATCTTTAAAATTATAGTGTATAATATACGTAACAAATTATAGGCGGTGAATAACAATGGGAAAAAAGAAACTCAATAACAACTATATCAAGGCGTATGCACAGCTTGAAAGCAGATGCCAGGAGAAGTTCGGCGTTACCGCCGGCGGCGTAGACGAATATGTAAAGCGTCTTGAGTCTGCTCGCTTTGCTCCCAAGCGTGAAGAGGTTCTTGGTAAGCTTTCCGCATACCAGGCTCTTTCTCGTCGCTTTGATACGGAGCCCAATGCACTTCGTCACATCAAAGAGGTGCAGAAGGACGACATTAAGTGGGTAAAGAAGTTTACCGGTGCCCTGAAAGGAAAGAAGGATCCTATCTCTCGCTACCTCAAGAGCGCGCGCAAGTACGCAAGAGGTCGCAAGGCTCGCCGCATCTTTATTACGATCCTTATCCTCGCCGTTATCGCAGGTGCCGCAGTAGCTGCTGCCGCTTTTCTTCTGTAAGAGCATTTGAAAAAGCGGTTTCCTTTGGAGCATCGCTCTAAAGGAAGATGGAGATTGAAAAATTACGATACCTACCAATAAAAAGGACAGAGAATTTTAGCGTGTTATCCTTAACGGAGAACACGCTAAAACTATAATTGCCCTTGCGGGCAAGTTATGAGCGATGATATGCTTCGCATAGTTATGATTGGCTTCGCCAAGTTTAAGGTTTGATGGGCAATCCTATCATAACATTTGCGTAGCAAATTCATAACGGTGAGCGAAAGCGAGCCTCATAACTCTAAACTAAAACGAACAGAAAAAGAGCAGACATGCAAGATTTTTCTTGCGTGTTTGCTCTTTCTGTTTGTGTAGGGGTTCCCCGAAGCGAAGCATGAGCTTTGGGGGTTCACGTGTAGGGGTTCCCCGA
>JAFVQL010000037.1 GCA_017504785.1 Clostridia bacterium
GAAGCAGTTTCGAAGTAGCGGATTTTTTCATAGACGAGCCAATTTTTTTGAGAAATATGCGGATATTTAAGAAAAAATCGGCGAAGTATAGGGGAAAATCCGCACTTCCAAACCTTATGTGTTCGACTCTCTTACGGCTACCGACAAGATCTGTGTTGGATCTTTTGCTTGTAAAAAGACAATCATATAAGAGAATTCACCGCCTCGACTTCCAATCTTAAAGGGTTAATTTTTAAAAATACGCAAGGTTAAAAACCTCTTTCCCCTCTTTTTTTGCATACTTGTAAGCCTCATAAGCACCACCGCATGCGTGCGAAACATAAGCTATGATAAAATCCGCTTTCTCAATCATATATTGATTACGATAAACGATTGCATATTTTTTTAATTTGCTCTCGATTTCGGGATAAAGTATAAAATCATACGCTTTATCGTGTTGCTCGAAATAATTATGTAAATATGTATCCGATAGATACGGTGTGACAAAAACAAGAGTTATATTTGGATGCTTATTTTTGTATTTTCTGCAGCAATTATATGCGAAATTGTCAAATTCTCCATAACCGCCTAAATACATATCGGCCGACCGATCGCCCACCTTTTTTTCTAAAAAATCAAAAATCTTTCGCTCATATTCTTCCGCCGGAATAAAACGAGCGTGGCCGCAAAAGGTCACAATCATAATATAACACCCCCACAAAAATGACCGCTGAATGCTGAAGCTATATAGGCTTTAAAATCCCGGAAAGGTATACAAGGCATCTTTATTATACCACAATCTCGCTAAATGTCAACTATTTTAATACATGAAATCAACCAAATCGGTACAAAAATAAGGTAAACTGTTTTTATATTGGAGGTATCGATATGGTTGATTTTGGCAATCGCTTAAAACAATTGCGGATCCGAGAGGGATATACGCAACAGCAGCTTGCGGATAAGCTGGGGGTTACAAAATCCGTTGTGAGTTATTACGAGCTTCAAGAGAGATACCCCTCGCCCGACGTTTTGATCCGATTGGCGCACGTGTTTTGCGTTACCACAGATTTTTTGCTCGGCCTTGAGCACAAGGAGCTTATCGATCTTGGCGGGCTTTCCGAAGAGGATATCGTAACCGTAAAGAGAATGATCAACGCATTGAAAAATAAATGAAGAGATCGCCGTGCGCGGTAAGCGCACGGTTTCTTCCGAAAATTCAACTATCCCCTAATAAAAGAGGCTGTCAACGGCGACCTGCGATAAAGCAGATTTTACTAACCGCAATACAACAAAAGGAGCACGGACATTTTCGTTCGTGCTCCTTTTCACACTCCTTGCCCTGCAAGGTATAGTGTGTTACACCTTTTGGATGTAGTGTCGAGTGGTAAAGCTTCTTAGTGATATGCCTCTCACGGCTCGGCGTGATATTTTCGCTTCGCAAAAGTGATATTGCTCCCGATGGTCGCAGTGATATTCTATCGCCTTTGTTGTTTCAAACGCGCGTAGCGCATATCACTGCCGAAGGCAATATCACGCACGAAGTGCATATCACTCGCCGCAGGCGAATAGAGTTGGCGCACCTGCTTTATCGCAGGTCGCCGTTATTACTGCGCATCCGAGAGAAGCGCGATGAGGTCGCTTCTTTGCATGCCGTGGATATACGGCGCGGGATCGATATCCGAAAGCGCCCCGCGATCCTTGCCGACAAGCAACGCTTCCAGCTCCTCCACGGGCCTTTCGCTGAAGAAATCGCCCGAGAACTTGATCCTTTCGATCACATCGCGCGAAAGCTCCAAATCGATCGAAACGAGGCCGAAGGGATATTTTCTCTTGCGGCTGACGGAATAGCCCGTCAGATACCGCTTGTCCGAAAAGATCCATTCGGGGGAGCGGTTTCTTTCGTAAAGCGAAAGGATCTCGGCGTTTTCGGGCGGAAGCGCAAGGGCCGCGCCGAGGTCCGTGCAAACGCTCGCCTCAAGGCAAGCGATGAGATCCGAAAGCGCGCATTCCTCGGAAAGAAGGCTCTTTAGGTTGACAACGCGCGCGCGCGCGGACTTCACGGCGCGGTAGGCAAGCTTTTCCTTATCTACCCTTAACACCGCCTCCATGATCGAGAAGTCCGTATCAAAAAGGAGCGTACCGTGGTGAAGGATACGCCCGCCCTCGGTGTGCTGTGCGTTGCCCGAAAATTTCAAGCCGCCCGCCTCGATGTCGTTGCGGCCGCTCATGCTGCACGAAAGCCCGAGCTCGGAAAGCGAATTGCGAATGGGGCGCGTGAAATACTCGAAATCGAGGGGCTTTGCGTCACCCAAAACAGATATGAAGGTATAGTTTAGGTTTCCGAGATCGTGGTACACCGCGCCGCCGCCGGTGATACGGCGGCAGAGATGAATGCCGCGGCTTTTTGCATAGGCGAGATCGACCTCGGCGTACACGTTCTGGTTCTTGCCCGCGATGACCGAGGGCTCGTTTTGCCAGAGCATGAAAATATCCGTATCCGCATGGCGGAAAAGATATTCCTCTACCGCAAGATTGTAGTAGGGATTTTTTGTCGTCAGTCTGATGTATTTCATAAAAAAGGAGAGGATGTCTCAAACGGATTTGAAACATCCTCTTTCTCCTAAAAAGAATCAGCAAGGGTCAGATGAGATCAGATGCCCTTCTTGCTGCGCTCGATCTTTTCGATCTCGGTGAAGTTCTGCGTGGGAACGTAACCGGGAATGGGGAGGATCTTCTCGGCAAGTGCATCGATGATCCAGCTTGCCTGCGGGAAGAAGCTCTTTTCAAGCTCGAACGAAGGAGTGATCCAGTTGCGGGAACCAACAACAACGGGCGGGCCGTCGAGGTAGTCGAAGCAAAGCTCGGTGATGTTGGAAGCCATATCTCTCATAACGGAGCCGCGCTCGCAAGCATCGCCTACGATGAGGACCTTACCGGTCTTCTTCACGGACTCAACAACCTTTTCATAGTTGAAGGGAACGATGGAACGGGTATCGATGACCTCGGCGGAGATGCCGTACTTCTCTTCGAGGATCTTTGCGGCTTCCATAGCGCGGTAGAGAACCGCACCGATGGTGAGAATGGTAACGTCCTTACCTGCACGCTTGATATCGGGCTCGCCGAAGGGAACCTCGTAGTGACCCTCGGGAACGCCACCCTTCATGAATTCCTCGCCGAAGCCGTAAACTCTCTGGGACTCAAAGAATACAACGGGGTCGGTGCCGTTCAGTGCGCTGGTCATAAGACCCTTTGCATCGGAGGGCGTGGAGGGGAATACGACCTTCAGGCCGGGAATGTGCGCGCAAAGCGCGGTCCAGTCCTGAGAGTGCTGTGCGCCGTACTTCGAACCAACGGATACACGCAGAACGATGGGCATCTTGAGAATGCCTGCGCTCATTGCCTGCCACTTTGCCATCTGGTTGAAGATCTCGTCACCGGCACAGCCGATGAAGTCAGCGTACATAAGCTCAACGATCGCACGGCCGCCGCACATTGCATAACCAACGGCAGAGCCAACGATAGCGGACTCGGAAATGGGAGAGTTGAAGAAGCGGTGGTAGGGAATTGCCTCGGTCATCTTCTTGTAAACGCCGAATGCGCCGCCCCAGTCACGGTTATCCTCGCCGTATGCGATCAGAGTGGGATCCTCGTAGAACTTGTCGATGATCGGCTCAAACAGACCGTCGCATACGTTGTACATCTTCATCTTGGAAACGGGCTTGCCGTTTGCATCGGTAGAGGTACGGATCTTGCCCTTGATCTCCTTCACTCTGGGGCAATCCTCCTTGGGCATCATAACGTCTGCCTCTCTGGAGGGATCCATGCTGACAACCTTCTGGTTGGAGAACATCATGGAAGCGATCGCAGCGGGCTCCTTGTTCAGGTCCATGCGAGGCGAGATCTCGTCGTTGATCGCGAGCTTCATGATCTCGGTCATGCGCTTAGTGATGTCTTCCTTGATCTGATCGAGCTCTGCGATGGTAGCAACCTTGCCGAGCACGAGCTTGGTCTTGTATGCCTCGATGGGATCTGCTGCCTTCCAAGCCTCGATCTCCTCTGCGGTACGGTAGGTGGAGGAGTCGGAGGGAGAGTGACCGGATACGCGGTAGGTAACCACGTCAAGAAGTGCGGGACCCTTGCCCTCGAGAAGGAGCTTCTTCTTGCGGGAAACTGCGTCGATCACTGCGAGAGGATCGTAGCCGTTTACGCGCTCTGCGTGCATCTGGGAGGGGTTGAAGCCTGCGCCGAGGCGGGCAACCATATCAAAGCCCATGGTCTCGCCGCGGGTCTGGCCGCCCATGCCGTAGTGGTTGTTGAATACGTTGAAGAGGATGGGCATACCGCCGTCGCTGAACTTGCCGTCCATACCCCAGAGCTTGGTGATCTGGTCCATGGAAGCGAAGTTGAGGGACTCAAGAACGGGGCCGCGGCCGGTAGCACCGTCACCGCAGTTGGAGATAACGATACCGGGCTTGTGATTGGATCTCTTGTAAAGAGCCGCACCGAGTGCGATGGGAGCGGAAGCACCAACGATCGCGTTATTGGGCATCAGGCCGAAGGGAATGAAGAAAGCGTGCATCGAGCCGCCGAGACCGCGGTTAAAGCCGGTCTTGCGCGCGAAGATCTCTGCAAGTGCGCCGTAGAGAAGGAAGTTGATAGCAAGCTCCTTCACGTTGCCGCCTGCGTTCATGTGCTTTTCAACAACGGAGAGGACCGCGCCGTCAAGGAACTCCTTCATGATGTCGTAAAGCTCCTTATCGTCGAGCTTCTCGATGGAGGAAAGGCCCTTGGCAAGGATCTCGCCGTGGCTGCGGTGAGAGCCGAAGGAAAGGTCGTTGATGTCAAGGCTGTAAGCTTCACCGACTGCGGAAGCCTCCTGGCCGATGGAAAGGTGCGCGGGACCGGGGTTGTTGTATTCAACGCCGTTGTAGTTGCTCTTCGTCTTAACGTCGTTGAGCATGGTCTCGAACTCGCGGATGATCTGCATATCGCGGTAGATACGGATCATGTCCTCCTTGGAGTAGAGCTTCAGCTCTTCCTTCAAGGTCTTGTTGTACTGACATACGGGGATGTCCTCAAAATGGATGTAGCCGGCTTCAAAGGCTTTGCCGGGATCGACATATTGACTCTTAGGCATTTTTCTATTCTCCTTATTTTAATTACATAAACATAGCTTCGCGGATAACTTCGCAAACGGTGGGGTGCGGGAATACGAGCTTCTGCACGTCCTCCACTCTCATCTCGGTCTCCACCATCATAGCGGCGCCGTAGATGATCTCGGATGCATAGGTGCCGATCATGTGAAGGCCGACGATGTTCTTATGCTTCTTGTCGGTGATCAGCTTCAGAATGCCGTAGCCGTGCTCATTCTCTGCGATGTATCTGCCGCTGTACTTGAGCGTAACGGTCTGCACGTTCACGTCAAGGCCCTTCGCCTTCGCGCTCTCCTCCGTCTCGCCAACGGTGGCAACCTCGGGGTTGGTGTAGATAACGGCGGGGATCGCATTGTAGTTCACGCGGTCCTTCTTGCCGAGAATGGTGTTGATGCAGACCTCACCCTCGCGGTATGCGGTGTGCGCCAGCATGGACTTTCCGTTGACGTCACCCGCCGCATAAACGCCGGGAACGTTGGTCTTGCCCTGCTCGGTGGTAACGATCGCGCCGCGCTCCAGCTTCAGCCCGATGTTCTCGCAGCCGAGGTTTGCCGTTCTCGGGCGGCGGCCGATGGAAACCAGTGCATAGTCTGCCTTGATCTCAACGCTCTTGCCGTCCTTTTCATAGGTAACGGCCTTATTCTTGATAGAGGTCACGCGCGCGCCAAGGATAAATTCCACGCCGCGGGAAGCGTAGTCCTTCTGAAGAAGCTTGGAAATATCGGTGTCCACCGCGCCTGCGATGCGATCCATCATTTCCACAACGTAGACCTTGGAGCCTACGGAGTTGAAGTAGGATGCCATCTCGAGGCCGATAACGCCGCCGCCGACAACGACGATGGTCTTGGGAATTGCGGGAAGATCCAGCACTTCACGGTTGGTCAGCGCAAAGCCTTCCTTAAGGGAATCCTGCAGACCGTCGATGGGAGGAAGCGCGGGAGAAGAGCCGGTAGCGATCAGGAGCTGCTTGCCCACGTACTGCTTGCCGTCTGCTTCTACAACGAAGCCATCCGCGGTTCTCTCGCGGATCACGCCGCTTGCCTTAACGACCTCAACGCCGCTCTTCTTGAGCTTTGCGCCAACGCCGCTGACGAGCTGCTTCACAACGCCGTTCTTGCGGTTCACGACGAAGGCATGGTCGATCTCGGCAGAGCCGAAGGTCACGCCGTAGTCCTTGCCGTGCTTTGCATAGTCGTAGATCTTTGCGGAGTAGAGAAGCGTCTTCGTGGGAATGCAACCCTCGTTGAGGCAAACGCCGCCGAGCGCTCTCTCCTCGATAACGACCGTCTTTAAGCCGGCGTGTCCTGCTCTCTCGGCTGCATTGTAGCCCGCAGGGCCGCCGCCCAAAATAATCAGATCATACATTTCTTTTTTCCTCCTATTGCTTACTTCGTGAGAAGAAGGTCAAAGTTTTCAAGTGCAACGACGAGATCCTTTAAGAATCTTGCGGCGTCCGCACCGTCAAGCACTCTGTGATCGAAGGTAAGGGAAAGTCCCATTGCGGGATAAACGACGTCCTCGCCGTCTACCTCCTTGAGTCTTCTGGTTACGCAGTCAACGCCGAGGATCGCGGTCTGGGGAGGATTGATGATGGGCGTGAAGGACTCAATGCCCATAGCACCGAGGTTCGAGATCGTGAACGTGCCGCCCTTCAGAAGGTCGGGAGAGATGCTGCCTGCCTGTGCCGCCTTGATGATGCCCTTTGCGGACTTGGAAAGCTCGGAAAGAGAAAGCTTCTCGGCGTGGAAGAGCGTGGGAACCATCAGACCCTTGGGCGTGTCAACGGCAACGCCGAGGTTCACGGTGTTGAAGTAACGGATGGTGTCCTCAAGGCAGTGCGCGTTCACGCCCTTGTGATTGAGGATCACGCGGGATACCGCGAAGAGGATGATATCGTTGATGGTGATGTTGGGAAGGCCGAGAGCCTCGCCGCCCGCCTTCAGCGACTTGCGAAGGTCCATGATCTTCGTTGCATCGAAGGAGGTATTGAGCGTAAGCTGTGCCATGCCGGAGAGGGAAGCGCACATCTGCTTTGCGATGATCTTGCGGATGTTGGGCATCTTCACGTCCTCGTACTCGGGGCCGCTTACTGCGGGTGCGATAGCGGGTACTTCCTGTGCGGCTGCGGGCGCGTTCAGATCGCCGAGCATGACCTTGCCGTTGATGCCGCTGCCTTCTACTGCGGTCTTATATTCTGCGGATGCGGCTCCGGAAACGGTCAGGCCTCTGTCAACGAGGGACTGCACGTCGCGCTCGATGATTCTGCCGTTGGGGCCTGTGGGAGCAGCCTTCAGAAGGTCTGCGCCGGTCTTATCTGCCAGTGCGCGCGCACGGGGAGAGATCGCGCCGCTGATCTGCTGCGCGGTCACGGGAGCGGCTGCCTCGGGTGCAACCTCTGCCTTTGCCTCTGCGGGAGCGGCCTCTGCGGGAGCGGCTTCTGCCTCGCCTGCGGGAGCAAACTGTGCGGCGTCCTCGCCGTCGTTACCGATCACGCAAACGTTCTCAAGACAGGGAACGTCGTCACCCTCCTCGTGGAAGATAGCGAGAAGCTTACCCGACTCGGGAGCCGCCTCGTCGAAGGAGGATTTATCGGTTTCGTAAGAGAAAAGGATCTCGCCCTTCTCCACGGTGTCGCCGACCTTTTTGTTCCAGGATGTGATGATGCAAGATTCAACGCTCTGACCTTGCCTGGGCATAATTACCGGAATTGCCATATCTTTTTTCCTTTCATTATATGAAACTTTGTCTGCGACTAATATTTTAACACTATTTTTCGGATAAGTCAATAGTATAATTCCATAAATAATTAGATATTTATGAAAACGAAGCATAATTCGCGCTTTTTCGCGAGGAGGGCGGTGCGTATTTTTCGGGACTTGCAAAAAATGCGGATCTATGGTATAATATCGACCGTATCTCCGCTTTTGCGACAAAATGCAAAGGCCGTGAATGACAAGAGAGGAAAAGAAAAACATGAACGCACTGAAGCACAACCGCGCGATGAGCTTTATCACCGTGCTTCTTATCTACATATTGGCCGCCGCCGTCGGCGTGCTTTCCTATCGGGCACTTCCGTTTGTATGGTGGCTCTCGCTTCTGATCGCAGACGCGCTGGCCACGGTGCTGACCTTCCTTTTCAGCCTCCTCTTCGGCAACGCATCGGTCTACGATCCGTATTGGAGCGTGCAGCCGCCCGTGATCCTTTTCGCCTTTGCCTTTGGAAAGGAGCTGAACGCGCTCGGTGTCCTTTTGCTGATCACCGTGCTGTTCTGGGCGGTGCGATTGACGGCGAATTGGGCGTATACCTTCGGGGACCTTTCGCGAAAGGATTGGCGCTACACGATGCTGAAGGAAAAGACCGGCGCGCTCTATCCCGCCGTTAATTTCGTCGGCATTCACATGGTTCCCACCTTGGTGGTGTACGCTTGCATTTTGCCCGCGGTGTTCGCGATCCGCACGTCGGTTGCATTCCGCGCTCCTTGCTTGATTTTCATTTGCATCTCCTTGTTTGCGGCAATAATGCAAACAATTAGTGACATTCAGATGCATAAATACCGCAAAAACCGCGACGGTGCCTTCAATCGGCACGGACTTTGGAAATATTCGCGCCATCCGAATTATCTTGGAGAAATTTTGATGTGGTGGGGTATTTCGCTGGCGGTGGCTTGCGCCGCGCCGCACGCATGGTATCTTCTTTTCGGCGCGGCGGCCAATACGGCTCTGTTCTTTTTCGTCAGCATTCCCTTGGCAGAGGGGCGGCAGGCGAAGAAGGAGGGCTTTGCCGCATATAAGAGCGAGACGAGAATGCTTTTGCCGATCGCGAAATAAAGCGCGAGAGGGGTCGCCTGAATATAAAAAACCACAAAAAGCGAAAAGCGGAGACACCGTTTGCACGGTATCTCCGCTCTTTATTTTGCCCGAGATCAAATGGGCTTTGCGTTTGCGAGAAGGTATTTTTCCGCCTCGGCGCACCAAAGGCCGTTGTTGTTTTCCACGATCTTTGCAAGCTCGCGGTAAAGCGCGTTTTCCTTGCCAAGCTCCGCAAGGTCTGCAAGCGCGACCAGAGGCATAGAAATGAAGTTGTAGATCAGCTTCTTGCCGCCGGGGATCTTATCGAGGTTGATAACGGTGTCAACGACCGCATCCAGACCGCCGACGTGGGTGATCATGGCGGTGGGATTCAGTCTGCCGTCGTTCATCATCTCGATAGACTCGATCATATCCGCGGTGTTACCGCCGGAGTTGCCGCAGATATGCGTGAAGCTGTAATGCACCTTGTAGAAGTTGAAGTTTGCCGAGAAGGCGGGGTTGGTGGGACCTGCAAAGAAGTTTAGGCAGCCGTCGAAGCCGAGCACGCTGTCCGCCAGCTCAACGACGGGCTTCACGGGTGCGTAAACGAAGGCGTCGTCATAGCCCTTGCCGCCCGTAAGCTCCATAAGGTAATCGTGCGCGTTCTCCACCTCGTTGGTGTTCACGTAAACGAGCTTCACGCCGTTCTTCGCCGCTTCCTCCACGGTCATGATGGAAGCCGCGCGGTCAAGACGTGCGGTGTCGATATCGGTAACGACCAGCAGGGCGGGCTTTCTGTCGCAGTGGATCGCATAGTCGATCGCTCCAAGACCCATAGGGCCTGCCGCCGCCATCAGAATGGTGTTGCCGCCCTCCACGATGCCCATGGTGTGCAGGTGGGTGGAGTTGTTGGTGTGATAGTTGGTGTGGTAGCCCGCAACGATGCAGGAAACGGGCTCTGCCAAAGAGCCGTAGAAATAGGTATCGTTATCGTAGCGAAGCAGGCAGTCGCATTCCATGACCTCGTTGGGGATGATGACGTACTGCGAGTTGCCGCCGACGAAGCGGTAGGAATAGCCGGGGGCATCCAGCTTGCCCTGATAGCCGATCGCGGGCTGGATCGCAAAGCCGTCTCCCGCCTTGAATTTGTGCTGCCACTTCTTACCTACGGCGAGGATCTCACCGCAGAACTCGTGGCCGATGATGGTGGGGTTCTCGGCAATGTCGTTGGGAACGCGCGCGTGCGCCGCGCCCTGAAGCACAGCCTTGTGCGAGGACATGCAAACGCTGTCGGAAACGACCTTGGCAAGAATTTCGTCGTCCTTCATCTCGGGAAGATCGAACTCCTCAAGACGAATATCGTTGGCACCGTATATACGGACTGCTTTCGTTTTCATCATTTTTTCTCCTTTGAAAGTGTGCGGCATTTTTACCGCTTGCTATACTATAAGAGATTATAGCACCCTTTGCCCGAAATGTCAATCCAAAAGCGATAAGAATTCTTAAAAATCCTCGCACAAAAGAGAAATATCCGCGCAAAAAAAGATTGCTTTTTGGAAAATTTTGTGCTATAATGTGTCTATCAATAATTTGTTTAGAGAAAGGTCTAACGTTATGAAAAAAGCACTTATGTACGGCGCGGGTAATATCGGCCGCGGCTTTATCGGTCAGCTTTTCCACATGTCGGGCTACGAGATCTCCTATATCGACGTGAATATGGCGGTGATCGATCAGCTCAATACCGACGGGCAGTACCCTATATATATCACCGACGGCGATGATTACCGCGAGTATCTGGTAACGGGCGTGCACGGTGTGAACGGCCGTGACAACGAAGCGATCGCCGAGGCAATGGCGGCGGCGGATATTATGGCAACCGCAGTCGGCGTGAATATTTTGAAGTTTATTGCCGCTCCCTTCGCGGGCGGTGTGCGCCGCAGAATGGAGAAGGGGATCGAGGCGCCCCTGAACGTCATCATCTGCGAGAACATGATCGAGGCGGATCAGTATTTTGCGGGCCTCGTGAAGGAAAACTTAAACGACGAGGAGAAGGCGTATTTCGACACGCATATCGCGCTCGTTGAGCCTTCGATCGGCCGCATGGTTCCCGCAACGCCCAAGGAGATCGCACAGAAGAATCCTCTCGCCGTATGCGTTGAGCCGTACTGCGAGCTTCCCGTGGATAAGCACGCCTTCAAGGGCGAGATCCCCGCGATCCAGAACATGGTGCCCTTCGCGCCCTTCGATTTCTTCATCCGCCGCAAGCTCTTTATGCATAACATGAGCCACGCGCTCACCGCATATTTCGGCGCACTGCGCGGATATACCTACATCTGGGAGGCAAATGCCGATCCCGACATCCGCGCACTCGCGGCAAACGCGCTTGGTGAGGCGTCCATGGCGCTTCATCTTGCGTACGGCGTTGCGCTCGAGGAGCTCAAGGCATTCTCCGACAATCTGATCGAGCGCTTTGACAATAAGCTTCTCGGCGATACGATCGAGCGCGTCGGCAAGGATACGAAGCGTAAGCTCTCCGTGAACGACCGTCTTGTGGGCGCAGCTCTGCTTTGCGAGAAGCTCGGCATTCCCTCGACCTATATCACGGCGGGTATTGCGGCAGGTCTTCTCTTCGCTCCCGAGAGTGACGAGTCTGCGATCGAGGTCGCAAAGGACGCAAAAGAGAACGGCGTTTTCCACGCGCTTTCCACCTATTGCGGCATTGGAGAGGACGCGCCCATCGCGAGCCGCGTGAAGGCGTACTATGAAAAGCTTTTGGAAGGGAAGCCCTTTTCGGAGCTTTTCGCGTAAGTCGGAGCGATAAGATCTTATAAGGAAGGCGAAAGCCATTTTTCGGCGCACCTGCGTTGTTGCGGGTGCGCCGCTTTTCGCGCCATACCATAAAAAGCGTTCCCCTCACAGAGGTGCCGATCCTCTTGCAAGGGCGGTTATTTTTAAAGCGGCGTGTTTTTTTGCATCGATGCGCGCCTATGGCGCAAAGGAAAGCCGGCACCGCTAAAAAGCGATGCCGGCTCTTTTTTATTTCGGCTCGTGTCACGCGCCCGCCCTCTCTTAGCCGTAAGAGAGTCGAACGCACAAGCCCTACGGCGATAACTTTCCGCCGTTTTTGCCGTATTTCTCCTAATAAAGTCAGCACTTGATTTCGTCAAAATCCGACAAAATCAACCGGAAATTTATTTGCCGTATGGTGCGAAGCAGTTTCGAAGTAGCGGATTTTTTCATAGACGAGCCAATTTTTTTGAGAAATATGCGGATATTTAAGAAAAAATCGGCGAAGTA